>CAYOHQ010000235.1:0-5629 GCA_964403805.1 uncultured Thioalkalispiraceae bacterium
AAAAGGTACTTGTTGCGCTTGTTCAATAACTAGATGTCGTCCTGCTTTAATACTAATTTGTCTCTTCGTGCTGAATTCAGGACAACTTAATTGTAAGTGATCAGCTCGATCAGCAAGATTCGTTAATACATCAAGCTCAGCTAATCCGTCGGTGCAGGTTTGCAGTAATTGTAATTTTGAATTTAGTTTTTCTAATAACGCATCGTATAAAAATTTTTCTCTTGCAAGTGCACGTTCACCGGCACTGAGTACTTTGTCTTCATGTTTCTTTAATTCAGGAATAATATAGCGTTCTGCATTTTTTAAGGTTTGTCGTCGCTGGTAAAAATCAGGCACTTTGTCACTTTGAGCTCGACTGACTTCAATGTAATAACCGTGTACTTTATTAAATCCGACTTTCAGTGTTGTGATGCCGGTTGCTGCACGTTGCTCGGTTTCTATTTTCACTAAAATATCACTGGCATTTTGACTGAGTTGTCGGTATTCATCTAATTGCACATCATAACCATCGGAAATCACGCCACCATCTCGAATTAATAAGGGTGGTTCTTCAATAATTGCTTTCTGTAATAAACTAACGGTATCAGGAAATACATTAATTTGTTGACTGATGTTTTTTAAAAGTTCAGATTTTTCTGTTTTGGAGATTTGTGTTTGTAATTCCGGAAGCCGGGCAAGCGCCTGACACAGTCGTGTTAAATCACGTGGTCGAGCGGTTTTAAATGCAATGCGAGTTAATATCCGTTCGAGATCACCGATACCTTTAAATAATGGTGTAATTTGTTCAAACGCGTAATTTTTTAATAACGATGAAATAGCAGCATGACGCAAGCTGATTTTTTTAATATCTCGTAAGGGACGACTTAGCCAACGACGCAGTAAACGTGCCCCCATTGGTGTGATGGTATTATTAATTACATAAAACAGGGTGTTTTTATCTGAACCACTGATGCTGCTTTCCAGTTCCAGATTTCGACGGGTTGTGCTGTCGAGACGAATAACCTCATTTAAGTCATCAAGTTTAATGGTTCGAATATGAGATAGCTGTTCGTAATGTGCTTCTCGTAAAAATTTTAATAATGCACCAATGGCAAGCGTTGATAGTGCTGAATTATTTAGTGAGTTTAAATCAATATTTTTTGAAAAATAATGCTGTAATAATTGTTCGGAATTTTTTTTGTTAAAATAATGCGGACTAACTTTATTGCTTGGAATTTCAAGATAATCCGGTAATGATATTTTTTTATCATCCTGTAGAATCAATTCAGATGGTTTAATGCGTTCGAATTCTGCAATAATTTCTGTCTCAGAATTGCATTCCATAATACTCAATCGTCCGGTGCTAAGTTCAATTGACGCTAAGCCAAAACTATTTTTATCTCGATACAAAGCACTTAACAGACATTCCTGATTACCATTCAGTAAAGCTTCTTCGGTAATGGTTCCCGGCGTCAAAACACGAACAACTTTACGTTCTACTGGACCTTTACTAGTAGCCGGGTCACCAATCTGTTCACAAATAGCAACCGAGACACCCTGTTTTATTAATTTAGCTAAATAATTATCAGCGGCATGATAGGGCACACCAGCCATCGGAATTGGCCCATCAGTAGTTTTACCCCGAGCAGTCAATGTTATATCAAGAAGCCTGGACGCTTTCTTGGCATCATCAAAAAACAGCTCATAAAAATCCCCCATACGGTAAAACAACAAATTACCAGGATGTTCAGCCTTGATCCGTAAATACTGCTGCATCATGGGTGTATGAGTTCGTTCTTCTATTTTTTTCATATTTCAATGGGGTCAGAGTAATTGATTTTAGGGTTTAAGAGTATAGTCTAACAAGACTCTAACAAATCAGGAAATCCCAATTCAATGGGGTCAGAGTAATTGATTTTGGTACTTAATGAGTATAATCTAACATGACTACAAACTAATCAGGAAAAATCAATGGCTCGCTTGCCCCGTTTGAACCTTCCAGGAATTCCTCAGCACGTAATTCAGCGTGGAAACAATAAACAAGTCTGTTTTTTCACTAAGCAAGATTACCTTGTTTATTTATCAAAACTGAAAGAGTACAGCAAAAAGCATGCGGTGGCGGTGCACAGTTATGTTTTGATGACAAATCATGTTCACTTATTGTTAACACCAGAAGATGGTAATGGTGTTAGCCTACTGCTTCAATCACTAGGCCGGTATTATGTTCGTTATATCAATCAAACACATGCTCGAACAGGAACATTATGGGAAGGACGATATAAATCAACATTGGTAGATAGCGAAAACTACTTTTTAACATTGAGTCGGTATATTGAGCTCAACCCAGTGAGGGCAAATATGGTCGGTCATCCTGTTGAGTACCCTTGGTCGAGTTATCAAAAGAACGCGATGGGTAAACCTATTCAGTTAGTTACACCACATCCTTGTTATCAGTCACTTGGTACTAGCGATACACAAAGACAAAGGGCTTATAAAACATTGTGTGACCAATTGATCTCAAACACTGCATTGAAAGAAATACGAGATGCCACGAACAAGGCATGGGTGTTAGGTGATAAACAATTTAAAAAACAAATTGAGAAGCAGACAGGCAGGCGCGCTTCACCAACTTTGCGAGGTGGGGACCGTAAATCAAAAAAATATAAGGAAACATGCTAAACGATTCACTCCGGCCTACTGATTTCATCAAGTAACCATTGGATTGAAGAGTGTTGTAACTGAAGTCTACTAGTCACCGAGGCACGCTAAATCATTTACTCTGACCCTATTGATTTAGGTGACAAACTGTTGTATTGCTACTATTGTTAATGTAATTAGTATCTAAAAAAAAATCAATAAACTGATACTGTTGTGTTAGAGCGAGCCTTTATCGTTCTAGAGGCAATGATGCAATGACTGAGACTCCCATACAAACTTCACGAATTTCTCCACTCGCAAGGCGGCTGGTTATTTTTACAGTTACTTTCAGTACACTAGTTGCTTTAATTTCGACTGCTATACAGCTATATGTCGATTATCGTTGGGAGATAGGGCAAGTTGAATCTACTTTCGAAAAGATAGTCGTTACTCATATTCCAACTATTGCAAGTGCTTTGTGGTCTACAAATAAAAAAGAATTAAAGATAGCATTAAATGGACTATCACGATTGCCCGATGTTCGGTATGTGAGAGTTTCCGAGCAAAATAATGTGTTGGTTGAGGTAGGGAAGCGCAAAATTAGTGATGTGAAAATTCGAAATTATCCATTAAATTATTTACATAGAAATAAAATGCAAACTATTGGTGATCTCCAGGTTGTTATTGACCTAGACGCTATATATCAACGCTTGCTGGATAAATTTTGGGTTATTCTTGTTACCAATAGTATTAAAACATTTTTAGTTTCTGGTTTTATGCTCTGGTTGTTTCATTTCATGGTAACACGTCATTTACGATTTATTGCCAAATTTGCAGCAAGATTAGGAATTAACAATTTGGAGGAAAAACTTCGACTGCCACGTAAAGTATCGTCGAAACCGGATGAATTCGATTTGGTAGTTGATGGGTTAAGTCGTATGCAAAGTAACTTAAACGTCACATTGCTATCATTAGAATCTGATATTCAAAAACGAAAACTTGTTGAAGAAGAACTCAATTTGTTAGCCTCAGTTTTTAAGTTTAGCCATCAAGGAATCATGATTACAAATGTAGATGGAGTAATCGTTGATGTAAACCCATCCTTCACTCAGATAACAGGTTACTCAAGTGAAGAAATAATTGGACAGAATCATCGTGTTTTGCAATCAAATAGTCAGGATAGTAGATTGTATAAGGAAATGTGGCATAGCTTGAAAAGTGAAGGATATTGGCGCGGTGAAATCTGGAATCGTCGTAAAAATGGGGAAATTTATCCTGAGTATGAAGATATTTCGGCCGTACAGGATGATACAGGTTCGGTGATAAATTACGTTGCAATTTTTTCAGACATTTCTCAACAAAAACAACATGAAGCTGAATTAGATCACATAGCCCATTATGATTTATTAACGAGTTTACCAAATCGTCGATTGCTTGTTGAATTATTAGAGCAAGCACTATCGCGTTCAGAAAGAGAAGGATTGATGTTAGCCGTAGCCTATCTTGATTTAGATGAGTTTAAACCCATAAACGATCGATATGGTCATGCAGTTGGTGACAGATTGCTTGTTGAAATTAGCCATCGGCTTAGAAGTACGCTGCGAGGTAGTGATACCTTAGCAAGACTTGGAGGAGATGAATTTGTAATTTTACTAGGTGAGTTAGATCATGTGAATTCGTGTATGACTAGTCTTGAAAGAGCATTGCTGGCAGTTAGTTCACCGGTAATCATTGATGGGCTATCATTACAAATATCAGCCAGTATTGGAGTTACTTTATATCCTATGGATAATGAGAATGGTGACATGCTATTACGCCATGCAGATCAGGCAATGTATTCAGCAAAACAAGATGGCAAGAACTGTTATCATCTATTCGATTCTAAACAAGACAAAAAACAACAAGATCATTTGGCTCAAATTCAACGTTTGACTAGTGCGCTTTCAGATGGAGAATTTGTGCTTTTTTACCAACCAAAAATTAATATGGTCAGTGGTGAGTTTATTGGTCTTGAAGCCTTAATTCGTTGGCAGCACCCGGAGCATGGCTTGTTACCACCATCTGAGTTTTTAGATAAGATTACAGAACACCCATTAGAAATAGATTTAGGATTGTGGGTAATAACAACAGCATTAAACCAAATGTTGGCATGGGGGAAATCTGGTTTAACAGTAGCTGTTAGTGTCAACATTAGTGCCCATCATTTATTACATCCTAAATTTGTGGAACAATTAGCTATTTTACTTTCTAGTTATCCAGAAATTCTTCCGGAACAACTTGAACTTGAAGTTTTAGAAACTGTTGCGATGAAAGATTTAAATAGTGCAATTAACGTAATGAATCAATGTAAGGCATTAGGTTTACATTTATCGTTAGATGACTTTGGAACGGGTTATTCCTCATTGGCTTACTTCAGACGTCTTCCAGTAGATACTTTAAAAATAGATAAGAGTTTTGTACAAGACATGACTATTGATGGGGAAGGTTTAGCTTTAGTAGAAAGTGTAGTACGCTTGGCTGAATTGTTTGGACGCTCAAGTATTGCAGAAGGTGTGGAAACAGCAGAACAATTTAAGTCGCTAATTAAGTTAGGGTGTATTCAAGCTCAAGGTTATTATTTTGCTAAACCAATGCCTGAATCTGAATTATTTTCCTGGTTAGAAAAATGGCATTTACGATCCGAGTGGCAACAAAATTCAATCAAAGGAATAAATAAATTTTAATTAAAATAATAAAGGAGTTAATTTTGAATTATATCATACTATCCAGAAATGGAAATCTAATATCAGTCAAGTATTTACTAAGTATAATTTTATTTTTAACACATTGTTTTACATATGCGGATAACTTACCGGTATTGGTATTGAATGATGCAAACTCGGCTCCGTTTACGAATAAATCGGGTTCAGGTTTAGTTGATGTAGTGGCAGGCGAAGCTTTTAAGCGCGCAGGTTATCAACTTAAACTTATTCAATTACCAGCAGAACGAGCATTGAAAAATGCTAATAATGGA
>CAYOHQ010000236.1:0-5611 GCA_964403805.1 uncultured Thioalkalispiraceae bacterium
GTACAAATGCTTTCATACAAGCCAACATATTGCCGCAATAGGCCGGTTTTCTGCCATTGTTTTTTAGATGTTAGTCCTTTTATTTCACTGGAAAATTCTAACCGTGTTGTTTCAAATTTATATTCAGCAGAATAATTTTCAAAAACGCGAGTATTTATTTTATCCAAATAGAAAAATAGTGGTTTAACGCCAAAATAATCCCGATGTGCAATGAGTTCATTGCCATCAACAGCATTTATCACAAAAGCATATTCACCTTCAATGGATGGAAAAAAATCTGTCCCAAACGCTTTCCAGCCTTCAAGTATTGTTTCTGTATCACTTCGGGTTTTAAACTGGTGACCAGTTTTTTTACTGATGTTATTTCGTAACTTTAAATGGTTGTACACTTCACCATTAAATACAATAACGTGTCTGTTATCACTGCTTAGCATTGGTTGGACACCGGCCACGATATCCTGAAAAGCCAAACGGTAGTGGCTTAACCACAATTTATCTTTAATAAATTCCTGATGATCACTATCACCTCGATGCGCAATTCGAGATGCACAGCGGCGAAAGCCATCCAAACCTGGTTGGTATTGGTTTTGAGTTGACGTGCTGTTAAATAATATGCCGCTAAAACCACACATAAGTTTACACAATTATTTCAATGATTATGAACCGCGGAAGTTGCGGTGATTAAAGTAATCATTCGGTATCGATAGCCTGAAACAATGCTTCCATTTCTTGAGAGTTAGGTAAGCTGCCTTTGCCTGCACCTTCAAATAAATTATCAGCTAGTGCTTTTTTACGAGCTTGCATGTCTTGAATGCGATCTTCTACTGTACCTTCGGTATATAACTTATAAACAAATACCGGTTTATCTTGACCAATACGATGAGCTCGATCAGTTGCTTGTTGTTCTACTGCCGGGTTCCACCAGGGATCATAATGAATCACGGTGTCTGCAGCTGTTAAATTTAGTCCGGTACCACCCGCTTTTAAACTAATTAAGAATAGGGGTATGTTACCTTCCTGAAATTCATTGATGGGCGTTTCTCGATCTTTTGTGCGGCCGGTGAGTTTTACGTATTTAATATCACGTTGTTTTATTTCATCCTCAATTAAACTTAGCATACTAGTGAATTGTGAAAATAATAGTATCTTTCGACCTTCTTCAAGTAGTTCGGGTATTAGTTCCATTAATAAATCGAGCTTAGCTGATAAATTGACATCTTTGGCTTCCGGCAATTTAACCAGTCTTGGGTCGCAACACACTTGCCGTAATTTTAGTAGCGCATCTAAAACTATAATGTGGCTTCTATTGGCACCTTGTTCATTAATGGCTTTGGTGACTTTGGCATTCATTAACACTCGTATCTTTTCATAGAGTTCTGATTGCTCACCTTCTAAAGGAACAGTGCGAATAATCTCTGTTTTTGGTGGTAGATCACTGGCAACCACTTCTTTTGTTCGTCGTAATAGAAATGGCGATACTCGTTTGGCAAGTTGCTCTGCGCGTCGAGTATTGCCAAATTTTTCAATGGTAGTTCTAAACAGACGTTTAAACTGCGCATCGTGTCCGAGTAATCCTGGCATTAAATAATTATAAATAGACCATAATTCACCAAGGTGATTTTCTAATGGTGTTCCGGTTAAACACAGGCGGTGTTTGGTGTTGAGTTTTGCAACTGCTTGCGTTGCTTTTGATTTAGGATTTTTAATGTATTGAGCTTCATCGAGTATCACCATGTGATAGGGAATCGGCATAATAATTTCTTCATCTCGAGTTAATAACGGATAGGTTGTTAATACGATGTCATAATTTTGAATGGTATCGTAGTGTTTTTTACGATCTGATCCGTGCAGGGTTAACACTTTTAGTTCAGGGGTAAATCGATGGGCTTCTTTGCGCCAGTTAATCATCAGCGTTGTTGGTGCAACAACCAGAACCGGATTAGTTAGACGACCTTGTTGTTTTTCAATTAATATGTGAGCGAGTGTTTGCACTGTTTTACCCAAGCCCATGTCATCAGCCAGAATACCATTAAATTCAAATTCACGTAAAAATTGTAGCCATGCCAGACCCTGTTCCTGATAGGGGCGAAGTTCGGCATTAAAATTCTCAGGTGCAGGAATAGGGGCAATGTTTGAAAAGTTCTTAACACGCAAGGCATATTCACGTAATCGTTCACTACCGGCCCAACGCATAATCGGAAATTGGCCGTATTCCAAATCCAGTTCCAGTAATTCGGCAGCACGCCAGTTAGGTAAATGAACTCGATTCTTTTTAATATTACCTTCTTCAAACATATCGACAATAATATCCAATAGTGCCTGAAGCCGCTTATAGGCCAATGGTAATATGCGTCCATCTTTGAGTGTAATTAACAAATGATGTGCTGTGGTGTGTGTGGTTAGATCGCCACTTTGGGCTAACTCTGGATAATGCGTAATCATTTTGATTAGCACGGGTAATAGATTTAAATATTCATCGTCAACGGTAATACCCACTTCAAGCTCGAATGATTGTTGATCCTTACTGTCATCAAACGTCATAACCCAGTCTTCCGACTTGGCTAATTTAAAGGGGAAAATGGGATCTTTAGTTATTAACCAACCTTGTTTTTCCAGAAGCGGGACTTCTTCTAATATAAAATCGACCCAACGTTCTGCTTCTTTATCAGCTGAGCAGGGTAGAACATAGGTATCTGCTTCAATATCAACTTTGCCATATTCTTCAGTAAACAGAACGGCACCAAATGAGCGTAGCAGTGCTACCATTTTTCCTTCAGTTTTAATATCACGACTTTGTTGTGTTAATGTGTTGCCATCACGTTCAATAAATTTTGTTGCTTCATCACTGGGATGAATTATATTACCTTGGTAATCGAGTTTAAGTTGTATTATTGGTTCAATGTCGGATCGTTTTTTTACTGCAACATCGGATAAGTAACTACTCATTGATTCGTTATGACAGGTTAGTGTTAATAACGCTGTTGGTGCAATGACTTTCTGATTTTTAACGGTTAATTTATCGGGTGGCGGTAATTTAATATTTAGAGCTTCCAGTTTTTTACAAACACCATCAATTTCTTCTGGTGCAATTGGTGGTGTTTTTAATAGCACATCAAGAACAGTCGCTGGAATATTAACATCAGTATCGCCACAAGTATGTTTATCCAGATCCAGAAATAATGGTGGTGTTGTGGGTAATACTATTGAGGCTGCTGGTTTTGTTTTTAATACCAGACTTTGGAAACCATTTTCACCAACTTGCCACGATAAATTACCTAAGCGGTTTTTACCTTTCATTAGTGGTTTAGATTCGACATTTTTCCATAAACAACGACCACAGCTGATTATTAAGTTTAATACCTCACCACTACCCTTACCAATGAGTTCAATGTCGGGTAATTTGCTGAGTAAATTTGAAGTTCGTAGTAAATGAATTATTTGAATATCGGCATCGACCATGTAATCTTTTGGGCCGTGTAGGAAAAAATTTGACGGGTTGTATCGTTTCTCATCTTCAAAGCTGCCATCTTTTACTTGTCTGGCAGTTTGAATGTGTAACTGAAATTTTGGAATGCTGGTGGTTTTGTGCAGTGTTAAAAGATAAACAAGTTTTTGAGGGTTTTTTTCCGCGACTATTTCTACCGGGGCATTGAAAGCCTGTTGCGCCTTATCAATTTCTTTCTGCCATTGATTGGCTGTTTTCGAAACAGTAATCTTGTCACTTGAGCTAGCAGTTAATTCTGAAAACAGGTTTGCTAATAAAACAGCAGCCACGTGTTTACAATTGTAATTAATTTTACAGGAACAATCACCGTCAATGAGTAAATCCTCATCAACAGAAATTGAAATAGTATAAGGTGCTTTTTTCTTACCTTTAACGCTGGCTGTTAAAGTTTGATCTTCTTCATTACGAATAATATCGTTCACTTTATGTGAGCGAAAATAATCTAATCCTTGCTCCAGAAATGAAGCTTCGAGCTGATCAATTAGATCATCAAATTCGAGTAATTTTGGCACTTAAAGCGTCGTCCTATAAACTTGCACAGTTCTGTATTATAACGCTATCTTGCCGTGTTTCTATTGATATCTGCTCTTAGAACTCAATTATTTTTTGTTCATGCTGCTCAAGATACTGATTTCATCGATTGTGGGTTGCCATAAAGTCTAATTCTGGTCCAACTGGTACAATTCCGCTTGGATTGATTGTTAGGTGACTGGCATAGTAATGGTATTTAATATGGTCAAGATTGACTGTCTTGGCAATACCGGAGATTTGATACAGTTGTTTGGTGTATTCCCAAATATTTGGATAATCGATAATGCGGTTTTTGTTGCATTTAAAATGACCAACATAAACAGCATCAAATCGAACCAGTGTGACAAAAAAGCGCCAATCAGCTTCGGTTATTTCATCTCCAGCTAAAAATGATTGATTCGAGAGGCGTTTTTCCATGTTATCCAGGGCGTTAAATAAATCAACATAGGCTTGTTGGTAAGCAGTTTGACTCACAGCAAAGCCACAGCGGTAAACACCATTATTAATATTGTTATATACCTCATCATTAACAGCATCGATTTCGGCCTGTAAGTGCTTTGGATATAAATTCAGTTGCTTGTTAATTTTATCATCATCCAGTTGGTTAAAAGCGGTATTTAGCATGCGAATGATTTCTGACGATTCATTATTAACAATGGTGTTTTGTTTCTTGTCCCATAACACGGGGACAGTAACGACACCGTTAAAATCCGGATCGGCAATTTTATAGACATCTGCCAGTGTCGATTGGCCATTAATGTCGTCTTTTGTGCTGCCCGGATATTCAGCAAATACCCAGCTAATTTCAGGCATCAATGGATGCACTACCGACACTGAAATGAGATGACTCAGACCTTTTAGTTGACGAAATATCAAAGTGCGATGAGCCCAGGGGCAAGCGAGTGAAACATACAAGTGATAGCGGTTTGCTTCAGCTTTAAAACCGCCGGTTCCAGTCGCACCAGCAGAACCATCAGGTGTTATCCAGTTTCTAAAAGCCGATTCCCAGCGAACAAACTCACCTTTTTCATTATTTTTCATTAATTTACTCGTTATATAATTGTTATAAACCGACACCCTACAGTGTAGGGTGTCGTGCCAATTTGATTATTAATATTATGAAACCGAAGGCTGCATAAATTTATGATCCAGACTAATCGTGTTACTAACGGGCAGACCAGCAACGGCTAATAAACCACCAATAATAGCAACATTTTTCATAAACAAAATAGTCTGCATTTGATCAGCAAAGTTACTGTGAAAGATAAACGCAGCCACGACCGTAAATGCGGCTAAAGCATAAGCACTGTAACGTGTTTTCCAACCAATGATTAGTGAAATACCGGCGGCCACTTCGAGTAATATTACCAGGGGCAATAAACTACCGGAAATGCCCATCGCTTCCATATAACCCTGGGTGCCCTCGTAAGCGCCTATTTTGTTTAATCCTGCCATCAGAAAGATAATGCCAACTAATGCTCGTGCAGCTAAATTACTGTATTTTTCCATGATATTCTCCTGACTTGTAGTCAATAAATTTGATGTTACGACAGATTATAGATTGAATTTTTTAAT
>CAYOHQ010000237.1:0-5610 GCA_964403805.1 uncultured Thioalkalispiraceae bacterium
AATTATAAGTGAACTACATGATGACACACGGAATGTGAAAAAATTACAAATGATGGTATACCCGGCATTAATTGCTTTTTTATTGTTAGCTGCTTATGGGTATTATCTGGTGAGTAGTTTGGCAACCGATGTTAAACAATTATCGAAAGACATGAATACACTAACACGCAGTGTCGATCATAATATGGATATTGTCGCTCAAAATATGATTATCATGACGCAAACAATCAATGTTATGGCGCATGCCTCTGTTAATATGCAACGAGACATGTGGAGTTTAAATCGCAATATTTCAACGCCGCTAAATCCAATTAACAGCATGTTACCGTGGGGTGGCGGTGGACAAAGTGTTCCCTATCCTGGTTCGCAAGGCCCATTACCGTATCCACAACAGCGACCACCCGGAATGATGCAACCGAATCGATACCAACCACCACCACAGATGCAACAAAATACAGAAGTTCCTGGTTCTTAAAATAAATGATTAAGGCATATGGCTATGAATGATACAACAGATAATATTACAAATGTTAATCTCGACATTGATCAAACAGTATTAGTAGAAGAGCAGCCAAAGCTATCTTCGGTTTTATCTGCTTTTCGTAACCTCGATAAGGTTTGCTATCGGCTTGGTTTATTAAACAAAAATTCCAGTTTAGCAACCAATATTAACTGGACAGTAAAAGATGAAAAAAATGATTTACCTGAAATATTAAAACAGCTTGATAATGCGCGTGATCAAGTTGAACAGCAAATAGTGAAACTTAAAAAAATGATGACCAACCGATGCCTCACTATAATTGGCTGGGAGTTTTCCCTTTTGTTAACCGTTGTATCCGGTTTATCAGCTATAAGTTACTTTAAAGGCTATTGGGTAAATGGAGTCTTTTCTCCACCCTGGTTAAACGATTTTTTATCCAGACCTATTCTTATTACAGTATTAGGTTTATTATTTGTAACTGGCTTTATAATATTACATTATTCTTTACGACGTTTCTTTGCAACTAAAATTGCCGCTACTATTTTAAAAAATGACTCTAAATTTACACTAGCCAACGCATTCTTAATAAACAGTAAATTTATACACAGTATATTTCGTCCTGAACCAGTAGGACTGCATTGGGTTAATCGAAAACGTTTGCAAAATGCTCATGATCTCTATTTATCACACTCTAAAACAAATAAGTAACTAATAAAAAAATCAAGAATTAAATTCTTCTTAAATTTACCAAAAATGGATGTAGTATGTGTTTATTACCTATTTCACTTTAGTGTAAGATAATAGTCTTTTGTTTAACATTAGGCTATGATTCTATAAACACACTAACAAAAAATTAAATTACAACTTTTAGGAAATAGTAATTTAATTAAACCTTCTATTTTTAAAGAGAATTAAATGCCATTCACACCTTTGCACATGGGACCCGGCATTCTGATAAAGGCAATAATGCAGGGTAGCTTTAGTTTAATGGTTTTTGGGTGGGCACAAATTATAATGGATATTCAACCATTATTCGTGCTGATTACAGGAGAAGGGCATTTACACGGGTTTTCTCACACACTTATCGGCGCTACTTTATTGGCCTTATTCTCGATTATAACTGGTAAATATTTATCTGAGTACGGCTTAATATTACTCAGAATTTCCACTGAATCAAATCCTGTTAAAATAAAATGGCGAGTCGTTTACATAAGTGCATTCATAGGAACTTATAGTCATGTATTTTTAGATGCCATAATGCACAGTGATGTACAACCATACTATCCTTTCCTGCAGCGAAATGTGTTTTGGCAGCTGATATCACTATCTGAGCTACATCAATTTTGTTTTTATTCTGCTCTAGTTGGTGCAATAGTGTATTATTCACTTATGTATAAGCATAAAAGTAAAGATAGAACTGGTTAAACCGAATAATTTTTCACTGGCAGTAATTATGAATATTACAGATACGATATCATTATTCTTGGTAATGGCTACCTTAGCTGCAGTACCAAGCTCAAGTGTTGTTTTAGTGGTGACTCGCACAATAACTCATGGCTTAGCAAATGGAGTTGCTGTATCTATCGGCATTGTACTTGGCGATTTGTGTTTTATTCTACTTGCAGTTCTTGGATTATCAGTCGTTGCAGAATCAATGGGCTGGTTATTTTTAATAATAAAATATATCTGCGTGATTTATCTCATCTGGCTTGGCTATAACTTAATAACATCAAAAACCAAAACTACAATTACGGCCGGCAAAACTAAAATTAAAGGCAATATAATTGCAAGTTTTTTAGCTGGATTATTTCTGACGTTCGGTGATCTAAAAGCAATTTTTTTCTATATCACGCTATTTCCGGCTTTTGTAAACCTTACATCCCTTCAATTATTTGATGTCGTGGTAATAATGTGTATCACTATAATTTCAGTTGGCGGTGTTAAAATATTCTATGTTTTCTCTGCTAGAAAAGCAGTGGTTATATCACAAAGTATGGCGATAGAAACTAAAGTAAGAAAAACGGCAGGAATATTTATGCTTGGTATTGGCAGTTATTTGGCAATAAAAACTTAGCCTATTAAATGTGGTTAATTTACAGTTAGTTACCATTAAAGCCGATATAGTAATATTACAGTAACAATTAATACTATAGTAGCAAATATCAGCTATTTTGCCCCCTATTGTCATAACATGCTGTTAAATATTACTATCTTGCTTTTAAATCGCTATCAAACAGGATAAAATTTTAGATTATTATTAATGTATTTTCACGACAGTGCATATGAAAATCAGTAAAGCAGGCATTTCAGATGCTGAAATGATACTAGGAATTCAACAATTGGCCTATCGCGATGAGGCCAAGCTTCATAATGATTTTAAAATACCCCCTTTAACTCAAACAGTTAAATCATTAAAAAGCGAGTTTAATACTCATGTATTTTTAAAAGCAGAAGTAGACTCAATGATTGTTGGTTCAGTTCGTGGTGTTAAAAAAAATGACGTTTGTTATTTAGGACGGTTGATGGTACTGCCGCGTTACCAGGGGAAAGGTATCGGAGCTGCATTGTTACAAGAAATTGAAAAACACTATACTGATGTAAAACGATTTGAATTATTCACGGGTTCCAGTAGTGTTGAAAATATCCACTTTTATAAAAAATTAGGATACCAGGAATTTAAACTAGAACCACTAAACGATGAAGTCACATTTGTTTATATGGAAAAATTAATTAAATAATCATGAATAATATTATTGATGAAACAAAGTGTCCGGTTTGCGGGAAATTAAATGCCTGTCAAAATATCGTCGACAACGATGTTCAGCAACAATCATGTTGGTGTGAAAATACTGAATATGAATTTCCTGTAGATTTATTTACCCGCATCCCAGCCAAGTTTAAAGATAAAGCCTGCATCTGTGAAGCTTGTGCTCAAGCCTATCGAAAAAATAACTAACTACAATGACTCTCTTACCTGATAAAATAGAACAAATACGTCAAACTCATGCTCCGTTGATATTGCAAGTTGTTAAAGCCTGTCAAAATCCACAAGAGCGTCCAGCACTGCAAACAATGTTGGAATTTGCAACTCAACAAAACTGGCATGAGTTGGTTATCGCAATTGATGCGATTCTAGAAGGGCAGCGTGAAATGAGTCTTGTAAATAACCTTGATGAAGAAGACAGTGTTATTGTCACCGCTATTCTTCAAGGCCTCCAAAATCCTGACACTTTACCAAAATTGGCAGAAGCAAATCCTGCTATGGCTGCTCCCGGGTTAGCGCATATGATACAAGCTGCACAAAAGGGTGATGTCAATGCGTTACAATCGTTAAGTTTGATGGCACAGCAAATGACACACACTACAGGTGATATGCATTTGCTCGGTGGTAATATTAAACGATTAATCGATGGCGAACGCGATCTTGCGGTTTTATGTAAGGATATGACCATTAACGGTGAAAAATTAATGGTTAATTTAATTAATGAGCTCGCAATCCTTGCTGAGCAATGACAAAATTAATCGAAACTAAAACTAAGCACTTAATTCTACGACAATGGCGTTTAAGTGATTTTGACTTTTTTGCAGAAATAAACTCCAGTAAGAAAGTGATGCAATTTTTCCCCAAAATAATGGCACGTCAGGATAGTGATGAATTTGCACAACGTATCCTCGATAATATTGCTGACAATGGTTGGGGTTTTTGGGCTGTAGAAATCCCTGAAGTCTGTGAATTCATTGGTTTTGTAGGCTTAAATAAACCAAATTATGAATTGCCCTTTAGTAAAAATAAAACTGTTATTGAAATTGGTTGGCGGCTCTCTGAAAAATACTGGAACAACGGCTATGCAACTGAAGCTGCTCGCACCGCACTAAGCATAGGATTTACTCAGTTACAATTTTCAGAAATTATATCATTTACCCCTGTGATTAATTTAGCATCTAAAAAGGTAATGCAAAAATTGAAGATGCAGAACACAAATACCTTTTTTAATCATCCTAAAATATCTGAAGGACATGAACTTCGAAAACATTGTTTGTATAAAATGAAAAGGGAAGATTGGGTAAGTGCTGTTTGATTGTTTAAGTTTCGTTAGCAGCACAACACAAAGTGCTGTACTGAAACGAATTTCTACTATAAATCTCAGGAGGATGTGATTTAAAGTATTTACTACTACTATTTATTTTTTGAAAAGCGCGTCGCCTTTAACATGTGCAGTTTGGCAACCTTTACTTAACTTTTCATCATTCTTTTCAAGACATGTCCAAACGTCTTTGTCACTACCAGCGCATGAAAATGATTTCATTTCTTTTTCACATACTTTCCAGTCAATCTTATCAGCTGCAAAAGCTGTAGTTGATAAACCTAGTGCAAATACGCCTGCGATTAATGTAATTTTTTTCATTTTTGAACTCCTTGTTCTTTAATTAATTAAATTGTGCTCTATCATTAAAATGGACAATTCAAGCACCCCTTATAATAGTCCATTGTAGGGCGAGTTAAGCTTATAAGTATTTATAAGCATTAACCTTAAGATACCCTTAAAATATAAGAAAGTTCAATTACAAAATTTTATTCTATCATCAAAATTAACATTGACAGTTATGTTAAGTGTAGTAAAAGAAAACGGGCTCAATAGAGCCCGTCAATTTCTAATGTTAATTATAAATTAACTACTTTTATGTTTAAACAGCACTAAAAATAATAGTAGTGCAATCAAACCTGCAAGACCTTCTTTTGAAAACTGTGTAACTATTACACCGATATTGTTAACTACTCCTGTTGTACCAGGAAACAATACATCAATAACAACAAAAGATAAGATCAACGCAAGACCTAGCTCAGAAAATTTTTGTATCCACTGAGTTACATTGGATAATGTTACATTTACTGGTGTCATACACGTTCCTCCTAATCACTATCACATTATTCGCGGTTAAACAGTGCTACGAAAACAATCAGTGTAATTAAGCCTACTAGTCCATGACTGATGAAATTACCCACTAGTGCAGCAACGTTATTGACTATATGGGTTGTTCCAGGAAACAGTAAATCGACCATCAAAAAGGTGACAATGAGTGCCATACCCAAACCTAATACACTTTTTAAAATTGATGTAATTGAATCT
>CAYOHQ010000238.1:0-5548 GCA_964403805.1 uncultured Thioalkalispiraceae bacterium
TGCTACACCTTATATAAGGTGTATCGTACTCATTCGATAAATGAGGAAATTAAAATGATTAAACAATTAATGTTGGCTTTACTACTGACTGTCACGAGTTTTGCGCAAGTAACTGCTGGCGATGAAAACACTAAGAACTATCCGCTTGTATACCAGGGAAAGGTTGAAGGAATGGTGTGCGCTTTTTGTGTTTATAATGTCAGTAAAAAAATCGGTCAGTTACCTGAAGTGAATGCAAAAACAGTTAATGTTGATCTCAAATCTGGCATCGTAAATTTCCATAGTAAGACATCAGTGAGTTTTAAGAAGTTAGCCAGTGTGTTTTCCGACTCTGGTTTTAAATTGGTTAAACTTGATAAAGTAACAAAAACATCACTGGCCATTCCAAAATATCAGGCTAAACCGGTGCTTAAATTTAATTTAAATACTACGGATGTCACTCAATATGAATCTGTTATTGAGTCAATTGGCAATATTGCCGCAGCGTCACTAGGCAAGTTAGTAATCAAAGCACCGGAATCCGTTGAGATAACATTATTAAAACCCATGATTGGCGGTAAACAAAAAATTGCTCGCGTTGAATATGAAGCGGGTAAAAATATTGAAATACAGTTATTTTTAAAATCTAAATAATGATTCTGAAATAGTGTTATTAAACTTAATCAGAAAAAATAATCTAAAATAGATTTAATCTCTGTTCATGAATAAATTAGTACTGTTAATTTCACTTTGTTTTATCAGCATCGGCAGTTTTGTGTTGTCGTTGTTTGTTGGAAGCACATCACTCTCGTTTGATCAATTTGTTACAGTGGTTTTCCAAACAAACGATTCTGTTGCGCACACCATTGTTTGGGAATTGCGCGCGCCACGTGCGTATATCGCATTTGTAACTGGCGGCCTGTTATCTCTTGCTGGTTTATTAATGCAGGTGTTGTTACGAAATCCATTGGCCGATCCCTATATATTAGGTGTCTCCGGGGGTGCTTCAGTTGCAGCGCTATTAGCCATGTCATTCGGATTAACGGGAAGCTGGATATCTGGCAGTGCTTTTATTGGTGCGTTAATTTCAATTACGCTGGTTTTTGGATTATCACACCGCAAAGGTAATTGGGCACCATCACGATTATTATTAACCGGCGTGGTTCTGGCGGCAGGATGGGGTGCGGTTATTAATTTTATATTAACAACCAGCACTGATCAGTCATTGCGCGGTATGTTGTTCTGGATGATGGGCGATATTCGCGACTCATCTGCCAGCATTGATACGCTGTTAGTTTTAATCACCGGTTTACTGCTGGCACTTGTTGTAGCTCGGCCGTTAAATATTCTGGCTCGTGGTGATTTACTTGCCAGTACATTAGGTGTTTCGGTAACACCATTACGAATCTCATTATTTTTGTTAGCTTCCGGTCTTACTGCATTTGCAGTGACACAAGTCGGCAGTGTTGGTTTTGTTGGTTTAATCGTACCGCACATGTTGCGATTACTAGCCGGAAGTGATCATCGATTCTTAATTCCTGCGAGTGTGCTACTTGGTGGTAGTTTGTTATTGATATCCGATACGCTGGCGCGCACTATAATCGCACCACAACAATTACCGGTAGGTGTTATCACTGCATTGCTGGGTGTTCCGTTTTTTCTTTATTTAATGAATAGAAATTTTGAACGGAGCGCCGCATGAGTCAATTACAAATTAAGAATTTGTGTGTTTCTATTGGCAACACAAATGTTTGTAATGATTTTAATTTATCATTAGAACCCGGTGAGGTATGGGGATTATTAGGACGAAATGGTATTGGTAAAACTACTTTATTACACACTATCGCAAATCTTCGGCCATTTGATTCCGGAGAAATTTATCTGGATCAACAGCAGCTAAAATCCATACCACGTAAGACAATAGCGCAGAAAATAGGTGTGTTATTACAATCAATAGACGATCCCTTTCCATCAACTGTTATGGAATCAGTGTTGATCGGCCGACACCCGTTTATATCAAACTGGCAATGGGAGTCTAAACACGATTTACAACTTGCTCAGGCTGCATTGCAACGGGTAGGCTTACAGGATTTTGGGCCGCGTTCGATTAATCAACTTTCCGGTGGCGAACGGCAGCGCGTGGCATTAGCCACTTTATTAACACAGGATCCTGAAATTTTCTTGCTGGATGAACCAAGCAGTCATCTTGATTTACATTATCAAATTCATTTACTTGATGAGTTAGTCGAATACGCCAAGCGAAATAATCGAATTGTAGTGATGAGTTTGCATGATATCAATCTAGCGGCACGGTTCTGCGATAAGCTATTGTTTTTGTTAGGTGATGGTATTGTACAATCCGGCACCAGCAATGAATTATTAAATAATGAGCAACTCAGCAGCTTATACCAGCATCCAATACAAAAAATAACCAGCGATACAACGACCGTCTATGTTGCTAAATAGTAACAAACCTAGCTCTAGATGATTCGTATAAAAACATTTATTGACAATATGTAAAGCGGCACTTAAAGTAGCCGTCACATTATTCAGGTTCTCTGTTTTTTTATCAACAGAGTTAAACGGGAAACTGGTGCGCTAGTAAATTAATAAATAGCAAATCCAGTGCTGCCCCCGCAACGGTAATTGAGTTTTATAAAATCTTTAAGCCACTGTATTAATTATATGGGAAGGCGATTTTATAAGATAACTCATGAGCCCGGAGACCGGCCTGTCTAGTTGACCAATACTGCGGCGGGCGGTTTCTTGGGGTATCCAGTATGTTAAAACATCACGAACGCCTCGATATCAATACCTGATTCCTGAATCCTCGCTGCATCTTATTAATTACTGCGTGGGGCAGTTACAGGAGTTTTTGATGTATTATTATTGTAGTAAACCAGTTTTTATTTTTTTTATTATCGTATTTGCCACTCTGGCAAGTTTTTCAGTAAACGCACAACAACTACTTGAACCTGTGGTGGTTACTGCAACCCGAACCGCCGAGACTATCGACGATACTATGGCGTCAGTAAGTTTGATCAGTCGTGACGATATCGAAGCCAGCAGCGCTGTCGATCTGACACAATTATTATCAATGGTTAAAGGTTTGGATTTACGACCATCAGGTGCCTATGGTAAGAAAACTTCATTATTCATGCGCGGTACCAGTTCCAGTCATACCCTGGTGTTAATTGATGGTGTTAAAATATATTCTGCAACGGGTGGTGCGACAGCACTGCAATACTTACCACTGAGTCAAATCGATCATATTGAAATCGTTCGTGGGCCACGTTCGAGTCTTTATGGCTCTGAAGCAATTGGTGGTGTAATACAAATTTTTACCCGCAAGGGCAGTAAAAAAAATCGTATAACCGTAAGTGCCGGGGCAGGCAGTAACAATACCGATGAATTTACTACCAATATCAGTGGTTCAGTTGATAAGTTTTCTTATAGTTTGAACTTTGGACATTTTAAAAGCGATGGCATTGATGCCAGAAAACACACTAGTCCAAATGACGATGATGGTTATAAAAATCAGTCGGTCAGTTCGCAGTTGGGCTATAGCTTTAATTCAGCTTTTGCAATGGATGTGCGATTTATGAATGCACAAGGAACAAATTATTATGATAATTGTCGTAATTCCAGTTCTGTTACATCTGATGATTGCAGTAATGATTTTAAACAACAATCCTTAAGCAGTAAGTTTATTATCACACCAAATAGTTTGTGGGATGCAAGTGTCACACTAGGCAGCACCACAGATGAAAGCAGCAATTATTGGCAGTCGTTACCGAATAATACCTTTAAAACGGAGCATTCGAGTCTTTCATTTTTAAATAATTTTCAGGTTCAGGAAAATCATTTAATTATGCTCGGTATTGATTATAGCGATGATACGGTAGCAGCAACACCGTATCCTGCCAGTGCTGACAAGTCTCGTGATAATACCGGGGTATTTGTTGCCTGGAATTTCACTTATAACAAACTCGATATCAATACTAGTGTTCGTCAGGATGATAACGAGCAGTTTGGTAAACACGCTACGGGTAATATCACCACTGCCTATACATTTATAAATAAATTGCGTTTAAGCGCTTCGTATGGTTCGGCATTTAAAGCGCCAAGCTTTAACGAGTTGTATTATCCTGATTTTGGTAAAGCTGATTTAAAACCGGAGGAATCAAACAGTGTTGAAGTTGCACTAAAGCGAAAAGAATATTGGGGTCGCTGGGATGTGGGCATTTATCAAACTACTATCGATAATTTGATCGCTTATGATTCTAATACCCTTTTGGCCGGAAACATCAGTAAAGCTGAAATCACCGGTATCGAAGCTGAGCTCGCCAGTGTTATTTCAGGATGGGATATTTTATTTACCGGAACGTATTTAGAGCCATTAAATAAAGATGATGCATATAAAGATAAAATATTGCAAGCCAGAGCACAACAAACCCTGCAATTAGCAGCACATCGTCAATTTGGAAAATTTAATTTCAATGCGTCGTTATTGTCACAAGGAAAACGCTACAGTAATCCCGACAATAGCAAACAAGTATCAGGCTATACGGTGCTTGATTTAAGAATGGTTTATGCTATTACAATAAAATTACAGTTGGATGCAAAACTTAATAATGTGTTTGATAAAGAATATGTGATTAATGAGTCATATAATACCTTGGGTCGAACAGTATTTTTAGCAGTCAACTATGAATTGTAATTAGTTAAATTATGTCTAATAGACTTTTACTGTTTCTTGGTTTATCAGTTGCAGCACATGGCGTGGTGTTAGGGATTTATAATGCTAATGATGAAACACCTGTGCTGCAATTACCGCATAACAAACTTGGTGGGATTACGATTAGTGTTAATATCAGTAAACCACAGGTAAATAAAGATATTAATCGTAATAAAAATACTATTAATAAACAAAGAAAATCAATTTTAATTACTAAACCGTTAAAATTAACGACAGTAAAAATACAAAAATCAGTCAGCAATACTTTGAATAACACAGTGAAGGAACAAACTGTGTCACAAAATTATTCCAGGCCAAAAGAGATTGAAAAGGCCGATGGCGAAACACTATCAAAAATTATTTACACTGAATTTTCAAAATACTTTTTTTACCCAAAGGCCGCACAACGACGAAACCTACAAGGTAAAGTTATTCTAAAATTTACCATTCAGGCCAATGGTGTTATTAACCAGATTCAGGTTAGCGAAAGCTCGGGATATCACTTACTTGATAATGCAGCACTCGAAGCACTTAAAAAAATCGATAACACGAATAACTTTGTAACGGCATTAAATGGCAATAGTGTAAAACAAACATTACCGGTAGTGTATCAATTAGTACAGTAAAACGGACATTCATTTACTTCGATCACGTCGAACGGCATCAAAATATTCACACAGTAAGCGTGTTCCCGATAAAATGCGTGGCGTTTGGCGTACGATTAAATCAGCATTAATACTGAAGACATGGTTTTTTTGAACTGCTTTTAATGACGGCCACTTTTTCCAGTTATCTGCCCAATCTTTGCGTTCGTTATTAATACCGATAATA
>CAYOHQ010000239.1:0-5542 GCA_964403805.1 uncultured Thioalkalispiraceae bacterium
TCTTGTCTCGAGCTTAATTGTACAGTTTATACCTGGCTCAAACACAAATGAAGTAGTTGGGTTTATCTACACTATTATTATTAATGGTCTAGTCTATAAATTTTTACTCAAATCAAACTATCTATCCGGTATGCTTATATCTATTATATCAACCATAATTAAGTATATTTTAATTTTTGTTATAGCAAAAATTATTGCATAACAAAAGCTTCACACTGTTGATAAAAGGAAGTATAAAATGCTTACTGTAATGATCCATGCAAAAGTTAAAAAAGAAATGCTAAGTGAATATCTCGATTTAATAAAGCTACTTACCAAAGAAACAACAAAAAAAGGATGCCTTACTTATATTTTCAACCAAAACATAGAGGAACCTACTGAATTTGTGTTATATGAACAATGGGAGAGTCAGGAAGATTTAGATAATCATATTGATGAACTGTTTAAAATTCTGGGTCCTGCCAAACCAGGTGATCCAATACCTGAAAAATTAATGAATATGTACGAAAAGGCTACACCAGTTTATTACAATATTATTGGACAAAATGTATGAAACGAATATACATTTTTGAACGAAATAATAACGATTCTGAGTAAGCAGTAAGGTATATGAAATATTTTTCATAATTTAAGTAAGTATAGAAATAATATCTGTTAGATTACAATTATTTCTAATGTAGAGTATTTTTTTTAAAGAGATGACAATATACACAGATTTTGTCAAACATGGATGTAAGTATTTAAAAAAGAAATTAATCTAATCCTACTTCAAGGATGAATAATGACTCTTGAGAAAACAATATCTATTATATTTTGGTAAATCGAAATGAATATAAAAAATAATTATACTGATTTTAAAGATCACTTTTCTGATGGATCTATTAAATACAGTGCCTATAGGCCAAAATACCCTGATGAATTATTTTCTTACTTATCAACTATATCACAAAATAATAAAATGGCATGGGACAGTGCAACCGGAAGCGGTCAATCAGCTCTTGGGTTATTACATTATTTTGACAATATAATTGCAACGGATGCTAGTAAAAATCAAATCGACAATGCTAAAAAACAAAAAGGCATTAACTATAAAGTAGAAAAATCAGAATGTACCTCTATCGACAGTAATTCAATTGATTTAATTACAGTTGCTCAAGCACTTCATTGGTTTAATCTCGAAGAGTTTACTCTTGAGGTAAAACGTGTATTAAAAACTAAAGGTATTTTGGCTATTTGGACTTATAGTTTGTTGAATATAAACACTGAAATAGATGATCTTATTAAAGAATTGTATGGTTCTACTCTAGATTCATATTGGCCACCTGAACGAAAAATTGTTGAAGAAGGATATAAAAATATTACATTTCCATTTACTGAGATAAAATCACCTCCTTATCAAATGGAGCTTGAATGGGATTTATCACAGTTAGTTGGATATTTGTGTACATGGTCTGCAGTTCGAAAATTCGAAGTTGAAGAAGGGATTAATCCGGTTGAACAGCTATATGATAAAATAGCTGATCTTTGGGGAGATCCAGAACAAAAAAGAGTAACTCGATGGCCACTTACTTTGAAAACGTGGATAAAAAATACCTGATTTTTAGTTCAAATTTGCAATGCTGGATCGAAATATTTAAAAAAAGAAAAATCTGTGACTCATTGTATTTAAGGTGTTTAGCTTTTAAGTCATTAGGCATATACTATTACGTGTCCAAAAATAATACATTTGTGGTGAAGTATGTTTTTGAAGATTAAAAGCTTATTTTTATTTTCCAGTATATTATTAGTTATAGCTTGTAGTGGTAAATCAGTTGATGATCTACGAAAACAGGGAGAACTGCTTGTATTAACTCGAAATGCACCAACCACGTGGTATCAGGGGCGGGAAGGAGAAGCAGGATTTGAACACGATTTAGTTCAATCGTTTGCTAAACAGTATGATTTAAAAGTACGTTTTGTTGTTAAGGATAATTTCAAAGAGATACTCGATTCAATTCAACAGGGGCAAGCACATATCGCCGCCGCCGGTATAACTAAAACAGATCAACGGAAGCAGCAGGGTTATATATTCGGCCCGGTCTACCATCAAGTTCAGCAGCAGGTCGTGTGTCGACGGGGTGTTAAGGCAATCCCAAAAAATATTAAAGATTTGATTGCTAGAAAAATATCAGTAATATCTGGAAGTAGCTATATTGATTCGCTTGAGAAATTAAAGCTAAAGCAAGAAAAATTGCAGTGGGATATAGCTGATGATATTAGTACTGAGCAGTTATTAGAACGGGTTTGGAAAAAAAAGCTTGATTGTACAATTGCCGATTCAAATATTATAAAGATCACTCGTCGATATTACCCTGAATTAGCTACAGCATTATCAATAACAGAAAATGAACCTTTGTCCTGGGTTATTGCGCCGAAATGGGAAGGTATTCAGTCAGACATAGAAGATTGGTTAGAAATAATTAAATCATCGGGTGAATACAATTCAATCCTGGAGCGTTATTATGGCCATGTCCAGGAATATGATTTTGTTGATAACCGTAGTTTTAATCGCCGAATTAAATCCCGATTACCGAAATACAAATCTACATTTAAAATAGCGGCATCTAAGTACGGTATACCCTGGATATTGCTTGCAGCGCAATCTTATCAGGAGTCGCATTGGAACTCTCGGGCTAAAAGTCCAACTGGGGTACGCGGAATGATGATGTTAACATTAAATACGGCAAAATCAATGGGGGTGAAATCACGTTTGAACCCGGTACAAAGCATTAATGGCGGTGCTAAATACATGCAAAAAATGATTAGTCGTATCCCCAAAAGTGTACAAGACGATGATAGAATCTGGTATGCCCTAGCTGCTTACAATATTGGTTTTGGGCACTTGAAAGATGCGATGATTCTGGCTAACGAACATGAATTAAATCCTGATCAATGGGTAAATTTAAAAACTGTATTACCATTATTATCAAATAAAAAATTACAATATGGCTATGCTCGTGGATGGGAAGCAGTACACTATGTGCAACGAATTCGAGAGTATCAACAGATACTTGAGAAAAAAATTGTTGCTATTAATAAATAATTGATTTTAATATAGAATTAGTTAGGGATGCATGTTTAAGAGTTCGTTAATCTTATTTAATATTACAAAGAATAAAAATCTTGGTGGTTTGGTGCGCACTGCTGATGCGCTGGGTGTATCTGAAATTATTGTAATAGGTAAAAAGGGACTTAAACGCTATGGTCATTGCGGTACATTTGATGTATCTAAACAAAAACATTTTTATACACTAGCTGAGGCAGCGGATTATCTTCAAGAATTAAACTTTAGAATTATCGGAATAGAAATTAATAATGAAGCTAATGCAGTGGAATGTCATCCATTTGAGGGTAACACGGCATTTTTACCGGGTAATGAAGGAACCGGTCTCTCTTTTAAACAAAAAGCCGTATGTAGTAAATTAGTATACATTAGTCAATATGGTTCTGGTGCATCATTAAATGTTAATGTTGCTGCAGGGATTGTGCTTCATCATTTTGCAATTTGGGCCAATTTCAAAAGCAATACTATTGAGTCACAAAAATTTGTTAATGGTAAATAATTTCAGCTCTTATGAAAATACGCTCACTCGATGGTAAATACAATATAATTCCGCGGGTATTTTCAATGTTCCCTTTTTTTGGATCCGTAACTGCTTTGTCAATATGGAATAGCAATGATTCATTGTTTGCATTACTAGTGTCACTATTTTTTGCATGTATATTTTGTTATACATTTTTTTTTACACGCTATGAAAAATACATTGATACAGATGCGAGAGAGATAATCAAGAACTTTAAATGGTTATGGATAA
This sequence comes from uncultured Thioalkalispiraceae bacterium, assembly GCA_964403805.1. Taxonomy (GTDB): domain Bacteria; phylum Pseudomonadota; class Gammaproteobacteria; order UBA6429; family Thiohalophilaceae; genus CAYQUC01. Next base: position 3,855 of record CAYOHQ010000239.1, read on the forward strand.
ATTTATCGGAACATGAAAGTCTTGAGCAATATGACTCAGTTTGTATTTGTCTTGGTCCGTTAATGGCTAATTCGAATTGGCAAAGCAGAACAAAATCACATACCTTCGATGTTGCATTAATTAGGAAATATACCAAAACGACAAGTTTATTAGGACTTGGTGGTTTTGAAAATTATCCGCTTAAAGTAGCATTTCGAGATGTTCATGAAGCTAAAGAATATGGGGTTAATATTGATAAGCTATTAAATGTTGGAATTACTGTTGATGATGCATTAACACAATTTTTGCAATACGATCTATTACAGTATGGTAAAGAATTTTAACAAAACATAAAAATGAAGAAATAGGAGAAATATACTATGAGTAATCCAGTTGTTGCTGATAATAAGCCGGTTAAGGTAAACCTTTCCAAAGGACAAGAATATCATTTTTGTACTTGCGGTAAATCTAAAAGCCAACCATTTTGTGATGGTTCTCATATTGGTACAACATTTACTCCTAAAGTGATAGTTTCTGAAGAAGATGGTGAAGCATATTTATGCGCTTGCAAGCATACTGGTAGTGTTCCGTTTTGTGATGGATCGCATAAGCAATTTACTGCTGAGCAAGTTGGTAAAGAAGGTCCGGGGGTTATTCAAAAATCATCAGATTTACCGTCTGCTGTTGTTACAGCCGAAGAACCAACGGTCACATTCATTCATCAACTTGCCCGGGAAGGATTAAGTAAATTAGGCCATCATGGCAAAATGACATCGATGGGTGTTCCACGTCATAAACTACCACATTGGGATGATCTACAATTAATGGTAGCTCAAATGGCAACGAAACCATTAATGGAAGATCAAAACGTGACAACTGAGTTGGTTATTGGACCGCAAGCCAAAAAACCGCTGAAATTAAAAATCCCATTATTGGTTTCTGATATGAGTTTTGGCGCTTTGTCAGAAGAAGCTAAAATCGCATTAGCCAGTGGTGCTGAATTAGCCGGCACCGGAATATGCTCGGGTGAAGGCGGGATGTTAGCTGAAGAACAACAAGCAAATTCTCGATATTTTTATGAATTAGCCAGCGCAGGTTTTGGTTACAAAGAAGCATTATTAGAAAATGTTCAGGCATTTCATTTTAAAGGTGGGCAAGGTGCTAAAACCGGAACAGGTGGGCATCTTCCTGGAATCAAAAATAAAGGTAAAATTTCTCAAGTGAGGGGAATACCTGAAGGTCAACCGGCAATATCACCTCCGACCTTTAAAGATCTTTCGTCAGTGAATGATTTTAAGAAATTTGCAAATCGGGTTAGGGATCTTACTGGTGGAATACCAATTGGTTTTAAACTAAGTGCCAATCATATCGAAAAAGACATTCAGTTTGCTTTGGATGCAAGTGCGGATTACATCATACTTGATGGTCGAGGTGGTGGTACCGGTGCAGCACCTGAAATGTTTCGGGATCACATTAGTGTGCCAACAATTCCTGCTTTGGCACGAGCTCGTCGTTATTTGGATGAGCAAGGTGCGAGTGGTCGTGTAACACTGATTATAACCGGTGGACTACGTGTACCAATTGATTTTGTTAAGGCTCTTGCATTAGGCGCTGATGGTATTGCAATATCAAACAGTGCAATGCAGGCTATTGGCTGTGTTGCGGCGAGAATGTGTAATACCAATAACTGTCCTACCGGGATTGCTACA
>CAYOHQ010000240.1:0-5537 GCA_964403805.1 uncultured Thioalkalispiraceae bacterium
TTTCGTTTGTTGCTGATAATATACCGATTATTGTAATAACAACTGTTGTTGCTGCTATAACAGTAAATGTTTTATTACGAGGTAGTTTTCTTATATTATTTGCATGAACTTTAAATGATTGAGAGTTATTTACATTATTTGTTTGAAGGAATCTGTTTGAAGTAAGTGCAACACTATCAGTTGGGTTAAAGTTAGAATTAGTTTGTTTATTACTTTGTTGTGTAAATGCAGCCGGAGTTACCACATTTGTTTCTTCTGTAAAAATACGATCATTAGCATTATTGGTTTCTTCGAAATCAAATAAGTCTTCATCTATATCAATATCAATTGAATTGGAGATTCCTGAGTCTGTTACTCTATCCATAGTTTCAAGTACAGGGATGTCATCCATTTCATCATCTTGTTCTTCAAATATTATTTCTTCAGGATCAGGGCGTTGAAAGACGAATATATCGTTCTCACCTTCTAATATAATTCTGCCATTTTCTTCAACAATAGTCGATTTCGCTAATGATATATCATTTTGAATATCCGATTGTAATTCGGTATCAACTTCTGGAGTGGCTTTATTCTTTAACTTTTCAGCAATAGTAGCTGCTTTTTGTTTTGCTAATTCCTGAGCTCTTCTTGCGTTGGCATTTTCTTGTTCTTGAACACGTAACCGGGCGAGTTGTCTTTCTTGTTCTTCAGCATGTTCTATTTCTATTTGAGCTGCTCTTAGCTTTGCACGCTGAGCTGCTTCTTCGGTATTTCGTTTAGCTAACAGCTCTGTTTCTAATCTTGTGCGCTCGAATGCTTCGGCCTCAGCTTTTGCAATTCTTGCTAGCTCAGCTTCACGAGCAAGCAGCTTGGCTTCTTCAATTTCAAGTTCAATTTGTTTCCGTGCATTGGCAGCATCATTTTTTGCTTTTTGTGTCAGTTTTTCTTGTTCGGCGAGTCTTTTTTCATCCTCAGCTTGCTGGCGAATTAATTTAGCTTGTTCAGCTTCGGCCAGTGCTATTTTTGCCTGTTCCTGCATTAAGCGCCGTGATGCTTCAACCTCAACCATTAATTTATTTGCTTCCGTTTTAGCTTCTTCACGAATGGATTCAGCTTCAGCTCTAAAGTGAGCGGCTTCCATTTCAGCACTTAAACGTGATTCTTGAGCTTGAATAGATAATTTATCAGCTAATTTTTTCGCTTTTTTCTCTTGTTCTTCAAGTTTAGTATTCTGATTATTTTTTTCTTCTAATTCAGCTCGCAATTGAATAACGGCATTCTCTGCATCTTTTTGTGCTTTTGATGCACTTTCTGTATTTTTTTTGAGTTGTAACTCTGTTTCTTCTCGATGTTTTTTTATCGCATTTTCAAGTTCATTTTTTTCCTGTTGTACTTTTGAACGAATATCATTAATTTCAGTATTGGATTCTATCTTGGCTTTTTCAAGAAGTTTATTTGCTCTTAAAGATTTTTCTTCGGCTTCAAGCCTTTTATGTTCTAGAATTTGTTGTTCTTTTTTACGTTGTTGTAATTCAGCACGTAGTTCTTCAATTTCTCGATCAGCATCACTTTTAATATTTGATATTTGTTCTTTTGCTATTTGAACTTCTGCTTCAGCCTTTTCCTGTTTTTCTAGAATTTTCTTTTCAACTTTTACACGTTTATAAGCTTCTTTTTGAGATTTTTTAAGCTCGTTTTCAACACGCTTACGCTCTTTTTCTATTTCATTTTTATATCGGTCTAATTCCAGTTGAGAATGTTCTCGAATAGACAGCGCTTCTTTTTTAATTCGCTCTATTTCCTGCTGTGCTTTTTTAGATTCTATTTTAGCTTGTTCAGCTTTGCCATGCTCATGCTTTAATTTTTCTTGATAGTCTTTTTCTACCTGTGCTGCTTTTTTACTTTCTTTTTCAATTTTTGCTGCTTTTAAACGTTCTTGTTCTAATTTAGCCTGATAATCTTTTTCAAGTTGATTCGCTTTTTTAACGGCATCTTTTCTTTCTTGTTTGAGTTTTTCAGAAAATTCTTTTTCAGCAGTTGATTTTATGACATCAAGTTCATCATCGTTTAATGTTGGTATTTGTAAATTTTCAAGTTGAGTAGTAATATTTGTTTTTGCAAGTTCAACTTCTGCATAGCTTGTTTTTTTTGTACTATCTACTTCTAATGAAATATTTGGAGCGATCGTCGGAGAGTGACTTTCAGTTTCAGCTGTCGCGGTTGCCTGAGTAGTTACATTTTTTGTTGTTGGTAATTCACTTTCTTTTGGGCGTAACAGTTTGTCACAACTGTTCATTCCAGATTGGATAACACTGCACTGCAATCCTAATTGGCACATTAAAAATGCCGCAGCTGCGCTACGATTACCAGAGTCACAGTAAACTACATATCTCCGAGATGGGTTTAACGACGTTGCTCGATTACGTAACATTGAAAGCGGGATATTCATTGCGCCTTCAATTGCATCTGCTTTGAACTCATCTTTACCACGAACATCAATCAGACGGGCGCCGGACTGAACCAACTTACTTGCTGTTTCTTCATCAATATATTCAAGTAGTGGTTGAACTAGAATAGAATTAAAATCTTCTTTGGTTAATCGCATTAATGAACCGTTTTCATTCATCGTTACGGTTGCATTTCGCTTGCCATTAGTAATTAAAGCTTCTTCGCCAAAACCATCGCCAACGGTTAAAATTGCTAATTTAACATCCTTTACTTTTGGAGCTGGTCGTCTGGAAACATCACACTCTCCTGATTTAATGATATAGTAGTAGTTATCCTGGCTACCTTGTTTAACGACGATATCACCTTTTTTATATTCAACTTCTGTCATGTTCATTAACAGATTTTGAATGTTTTCAGTAGGCAGATTTAAGAATGCTTTTGATTGTAAAAATCGTAGCATCCAGTCACCATCATCTTCTGTTTCGTTAACATCGAGCTCGGTGACTTCATAGGAGTTTACGATACTATCATCGGCAGTTAATATATCCAATAAATCAGTATCGATTGAAAGCAAGCTTGCTGCTGTTTTTGTTCGAGCTGTTGATTTTCTTGGTAGTATTTGTTCAATAGCGGAATTCGCAGCAGATGTTTTCGCTTTTAAAACAGTGGCACGCGATTTTCCAGGAGTCGTTAACTCTATTTGCCCTGCTAATAAAAAATAGGTTCGTTTATCATGATCACCTTGTCTGAATAAAACTCGAGTTGCTGGCAGCTCTTCAATTTTGGCCTTATTAACGATTTCGTTAATTTTATCCGCACTTAAATCTTTGAAGGGATTTAAATTTTTTAAGGTTTTTTTATCTATTTTTTTCACAGTGTTCTAATTCAGTTAAGTTAAATAAATGCTATTTACTCATACGCTAATCTTGTCTATTTAATAATAGGTTAGTTAGCAAACAATGGTTGTGACTCGATTCACAGCTTAGTCCATTAATTCTATTAATTCGTAATATTATCAGATAGATATAGCGAAATACTATCCTATCATAAGCTCAAAAAAATCACGAATTAATAAAATCTGAATATTTTATCGTCATGCTGAGGTTTTTCTAAAAATCCAATATTCGAATCTGTGATTCACTTCTAACTCTATCCGAATAAAGATAATGTGAGGAATTTTTGTGGTTATATCTGGGTATATTAGAAGTATTGAATAGAAATTTAAATCAAGTAAAAAGCCTTTTATTTCGATTTTTCATCATCTGTAATCGTAAATTTGAGTTTGAAATCGACATCTTCATTTTTCATATTTAATGTAAATTGTTTGGCATTTTTTAATAGACCAATTTTTGTAATGAAATGTTCCGGGTTTTGTTTAATGAATATATTATTTATTCCCGTAATTATATCGCCCTCAGCGAGACCTAATAGTGCTGCTGGGCTGTTTTCTTGAATCTGTGTTATTTGATATCCAGTAAAGTAACCATCCTCTGTGTGCATTTTCATGTGAATGTTGTTTAGCCAGGTTTGAGTATCACTCTGGAGGCTATTAATTATATTTCGGTTAATACGATATTCATAGATTGTTAATGTAGTTGGATTCGTATTAAGGCCATTATATTTTCTGTTCTTAACTGGAATGAGAGTCAGGGTGGATGATTGATTATGTTTGACTAATGTTACGGTTTTTTTGGTAATTGTTGTAATGGTGTAGCCCAGTATCGTTTGGTTAACTTGATAAATTCCTTCCGATTGATTTTTGATACGGAGAATGGCTAAAACATGCTTGCCGGTAATGGTTCCAACCAATTCAATCCTAATACCAACATTGTTCTTTTTTAAATTATCAGCATTAACTAAATTTAAAAACATAAAATATAAAAATATCAGAAAAAATAAATTTTTTTTTCTGATGCATTTTATAGTGTTAAACATTAGCCTGGAATTAAATCCAGAGGATAATTAAATGTAAAATTTGATGCTCCCTGTTTTGTACCAAAATTGAAGCGTTTAACACGTAATGTAATACGTCTTAGAATATTTTTATCTTTTATTTCGCTTGATATAACTTTAATATTGATGACCTTTCCGGATGCGTTAATTGTAATTCTTAAAAGTATGATACCTTGTAAACTAGGGTCTTTGCGTAACGCTCGGTTGTAAATTGAATAAATTGCCCCCATATTACGTTGGAATATTAACTGTATTTCTTCATCACTCCAACCGGTTGTACGAGATCGTCTTGGTTTGCTACCCGACGATACAATCGAGCTTTGTACATTTGTCGTAGATCGTGATTTTAATTTAGTGCTGCCACTTATTACTGCTTTACTACTAGCAATACCGCCACTGCCTGATGATGCATTTGCTGTGAGTACCCCTGATGTGTCGAATTTAGTCACTCGTTTCTTGGAGACTTTTAATTTTGAATTTTTTAATGCGGAAACATTAAAATCATCTCGTAAATCTGCTAGCTCATCAAACCCCGCGGAGTCAAAAGCAGATTGAGCTACTTTTTTAGCAGATGGTTTTGGTTTAGCTTTTTTCTTTTTTACTGCTTTCTTTTTCGGTTTTTTCTTGGGTTTCCTTTCAACTTCTTTTTTCTTTTTCTCAACTTTTTTAGGCTCGGGTTTTTTAATAACAGGTTTAATAGGCTGTTTAATTAATAATCGTGCAAACCGAGGTGGAATATCATCAAATTTGTCTTTTTTTACTTCAGGGGTTGGTAAATAGGGTATTACAATAAATAAAACGACAAAAATAACAAAGACTTTTTGGGCGACTTTATTAAATCGTTTGTCATTATCGGTATCTGACCAGGGTAATAATGGCTCAGCAGTGTAATGATACATTAACTTTTCTCCCCATCAGCCGGTTTTTGTAACACGGCGAGAGATATGTTTGTATAATTTGCATTAGAGCAGGTAACCATGATTTTTTTTAGGAGCTTGAACTGAATTTTCTTATCACCCAAAATTGTGACTTTTAAACCTTTTTTATTTTTTGCCAGACGCATTGCACGATTTGCGTATCGAGATAACTGTTTTTGTAGCTCCGGAATGATAGTTGATTTTTGACGAAGTACACTTTTTACCAATACGACAGAACGA
>CAYOHQ010000241.1:0-5535 GCA_964403805.1 uncultured Thioalkalispiraceae bacterium
CAGTAAAATACTATTTTTTGTATTGAAATAAAATCAGAAAACCACTATTTACACTAATTATTTGGGCTTTGCGCGAAGAACAATTGCCATTAATGCCGGAATTGTGATTAAAGTTACCAAGGTTGCAAAAATTAATCCCCACGATAATGCTAATGCCATTGGCGACACAAACGGATCCAGGCCACCCCAACCGTATGCAGTCGGTAACAAGCCGACAACTGTAGTCGTTGCAGTTAACACTACTGCTCGCAATCTTCTACGCCCGGCTTGCATAATTGCATCGTAAACACTAACACCCTGTTTTAAAGCACGTTGAATGAAAACTAATAAAATCATGGAACTATTTACCACAACACCAGTCAGTGCGACCATACCCATGGTCGAAAAAAATGATAATGGCATCGGTTTCCACAGTAAGTCATGAACATAAAAACTAAGAATAACGCCAACCGCACCAAATGGAATTGCCAGCATAACAGCAAAGGGATAACCAATATGATTAAATTGAATCGCTAAAATAAAATATATACCGACTAATGCAAATAAGAAAGCAATCCCTAAACTTTGAAATGATTCCTGATTTTTTTCTTGTTCACCACCAAAATTAACACTGACTTTATCATTATATTCCGCTAACCATATTTTTTTATTTTTATTGACTATTCGGTTAATCGCCAAACTTGTAATAATTTTAGAATTAACATTCGCCATAACACGTAACACTTGCCGTCCTTCTCTATGACGAATAGTGGAGACAGCAGGAACTTGTTCAATTCTGGAAATTTTACCCAGTGGAATTAAACCTTTCTTATTATTAGGAATCTCAATCGTGTTTAGATAATCTATATTTTTAGATGCATCATCAGGTAAACGAATGGTAACATCAATTTCTTCCTTTCCACGTCGAATAGTCGAAACCCGTAATCCACTGGCTATTGCTCGAATGTGTGTCGAGACTGTAGCAAGATCAACACCAGCATAAATCGCTTTCTTACGATCAACTATAATTCGAAGTTCATCATCACCTCGACTTAAGTCAGTTTCAACTGATATAACACCATCAATTCCTTCCAGGTATTTTTGTAGATTTTCTGCTACATTTTTATTCGCATTAATATCGTCACTAATTATTTCTACCTGCAAGGCACGCCCTGTTGGAGGGCCTGGAGTTTTAGCATGCATACTAATTTCTATACCGGTGTAATTATTTTTTAATTGCACCATAATATTATTCATATCTAGCTGGGCATCATGACCGGGGCGCAGTAATGCCGGCCTGAAAATAATATGCAATTGTCCATAACGACTACCACGTTGCATTAATGGATCATTAACACTGTCCAATGCTTTTTTCCCGGCTGTTATAACAACTGTTTCCAGGTTTTTATTACTAATGGTGTTTTGAACTTTTTCATTGATACTATGGAGTATCGATTGCATTTTTTGTAATGAAGTTCCACGTTCAGCGGTGGCTTGAATATAAAACTCTTCTACACCTTCAGCAGGAAATAATTCAAATTTCATCAGGCTTGAAGACATCATAATCGAACCAATTAAAACCGCGAATGACAATAAAACAGTAATAACACGATGTTTTAAAGATTTTTCAAGGACATAGGCATAAATACTTTCAAATCTAATTAACCATGCTCGTTCTTTAACATTTTTATGTGCATGTGTAAATTCAGCGACATGGCTGGGTAAAATTAAAAATGATTCCAGCCAGGATATTAGTAATAATGAAATCACAACGATTGGAATTGATACAACAAATTTACCGATAATCCCAGTCATAAATAACATTGGTAGAAACGCAGCAACTGTTGTTAACACAGTCGTCGTTACAGGTCCTATTAATTCATATGCTCCAATAGTTGCAGCTTTTAATGGCGACATGCCTTCTTCCATGTGAAAAGTTATATTCTCACCAATAATAATGGCATCATCCACGATCATACCCAGGACCATAATAAAACCTAACATCGAAACAAGATTTAACGTGATACCAATAACATGTAATAAAAATAAACCGGATAGGAAAACAATGGGCAAGCCCCAGGTGGTAGTCAAAGCAACCGAGGGTCGTAAGAACAAAATTAAACATATAAACACTAACAATAAACCAACGATTCCGTTGGTGGTGAGAACACTTAAACGTAACTTCGCTTTTTCGGAGAAATCCTGAAAAGTACTAATTTTAACCTTAGCACCGTATTTTTCGGGTATCGTTTCCAAGTATTCTCTAATTTTTTTAACCGATTCAATTATATCACCATCGGCTTTCTTCATTACCAGCATAATTAATGCCGGCTTACCATCTACATCAAAATACTCTGTTGGTTTCTCCAGGGTTTCAGTAATAGTAGCAACATCACCTAATCGAATACCTTCACCGCGTTCATTTGAACGAATGATCAAATTCTCGGCATCTTCAGGATTTTTAAATTGACCAACAATCCTAAGTGATTTTTGACCATCTGGTGTATTAATTTCACCACCTGGGGCATTAATGTTCCATGCTTTTAAACTCTTCTGTAAATCACCAATTGAAATTCTGTTAGAACGTAATTTTTCAGGATTAACCAATATACGCAATTCTGTTTTACGCGAATTTAATGTTTGTATTTTCGAGACACCCGAAATAGTTAATAAATCATCTTCAATCCGATCACCTAATCGTTTCAACTCTAAATCTTTAACCGGAGCTGAAATAGCAAGCTGTATTATGGGGAATACCCGACCATCAATTTCCAATACATAAGGATCATAAGGCAGGTCGATCGGTAATTTAGCCTGATCAATCGCTAATTGAACATCACTAATCATTCTATCCCGATTACTTGAATTAGCGTCCAGTTCTAAAATGATCATCCCAATCGAAGGAAATGAGACTGAAGTCATTTTATCAATACCATCAATTGATTTTAATTCTTGTTCAATTGGCGTTATTACTAGTTGATCTACTTCATCGGGTGAAGTTCCGGGGTAATTAACAGAGATACTAATTTTATCCAAATTAACATTTGGAAATGCTTCACGATTAATTACAAGTATCGCGTATATTCCCATTGCAATAACAAATATTGATATCAGATTTACAACTAAACTTCTTGCTACAAAAAACGCGATTACATTTTTCATATTATTATTTTTTCACCTTACTTGTTTTAAAATTATTATCCAGCAGTATCCCTTGCTTTAGTTTTAACAAGGCTATGATTTTTTCTCGCAGTATTTTTTGAGTTTTGTATGCAAGTTCAGCTTGTGTTAATTCATTTTCAAATTGAATAACAAGGTTTGTGTCCGCACGACCTGCTCTATATCGGTCTACAATATCTTTATATTTTTCAATTTCAGATAGATTTCGTTTATTGTAGCGATTATTGATTATTGATATTTGTTTAATATTGGATACTAAAGTATAAGTTTCGTATTTTAGATCTTGTTCTAATTTTTTAATTTGTGTTTCAATTCTTTCTTTGTCAATTTGTGATTGAAATAACTTACTATCTAGTCCCCGACTATCAAGTGCTTTCTGGTATTCTAATCTGACTCCACCAATAACATCAGATTCGTTTATTGTTCCACTGGCACTTGGACCTTGAGTATTTAAGCCCCCCACTGAAAAAACGATATCTAGTTTTGATTTTGTATTATCCTGATTTAGCGCTATCACTGAATCAGCTAATAACAAATCCAAATTTAATGTTTTTAATGCTGGATTGTAATATTTAACTTTTTCATTAATTGTTTCCAGATTATAGTTTTTTTCCGGAGTATCATTTACTTTTGCATTAAATGCTTTATTCCATGGGACACCTATTAATCTGTTAATTGCAATTTTACTTCTATCCCAAACTAAAACGAGTTCTTCATATTGGCCTTGTAAATTATAAAGTTGAGCATTGGCTTGGGAAATTTCTCCTTTCTCAAGAATTCCTAACTGAATATTTTTCTTAATATGATCCTTTAATTTAACCGAGCGTTTAATCGATTTTTTTGCTGTTTCCAGCCGAGCAACCAGAATTGCAGCACTATAATATAATTCTATTGCCTGTGAGGTTAAATCATCACGGATTATAGATTGAGCATTAACTGATCCGGTATAACTGGAATTTGCACTATTTAGATTTAATTCATATTGGTTAAAATTTTGGTTTTGCATTAATGGCAAACGATAATCTAACCCAATACTGGATGTTGAAAGTGGATTAGCCTGGAATCTACTAATTGCAAATTCACTATCATCACGAACATAATCACCCTTAAGTTGAATCGAACTGCCTGATTCTAAAACTTTATTTACACCTAACGATGCGATTGATTGTGTTGTCTGAGCACCAACAAATGACCTGTTCTGATTTATCCCTGCATTAGCAAATAAATTCCAGCCTAGAGTACTTTCAATAACTTGAATGTCACTTTTGGTCCTTATTACATTTAACTTTGCTAACTCTAAAGATTCATGATTAGCAAAAACTTTCTGAATAAACGAATCAAATGTATCCACATTACTTGTATCTGCCTGTGCACTATCAGAACCCAGTACAAGACCAAAGACAACAGCAGTAACTACTGAAAATAATTGTATCAATATTATTTTATTAAAACTAAACACTAGAATCTCCCAAAGTAATTGATATGATATTATATTTTCATCAATTAACTTTTCTAATCTTGCTGTAATTTAGTGTTTTTTGCAATTAGTTCTACCACGCTGTTATTGAATTGTTACAATTTGAAATATCAATTAAAGAAATCTTAAAATATCTGATGCGGAAATTTATAAAGAGTTTTGATTAAGTTTTTTTATGGCTTTCTGGATATCTTTTATGGGACGAATCCAGGGCTTGTTAATGTTATCTGGTAAATTTTGGATAGCCAGTTTGGCTTCATCTCTGTTTTTGTAAGTTCCTAAAATTAAATGATACCATTCAGTACCATTTCTTTTAGTTTCAAAATAGGCAAATTGTCCTGTCATAACTTCATCATGTTCAAAACCTACGATATCTTCTTTAACTTTAGAACCAAGGACGTGCAAAATAAATAAATCACTTTTTTGAGCCAATATCCATTGTTTGTCCTGCATGGGTTTATTTTCAGACGGCTCAAAATTAACAGTTATATTATCGCCTACCTCCAGTAATTTACTGTTTGATTTTCCATTTTTTGGATCAGTTACTACAATCCAGTTTTTTCCCTGATGTTTATCGGGAACGACTTTAATGTTAATTTGTGTGTCTGAAACAATTTCAATTTTATTTTTAACTAGCTGTATTACACCATCATTATTGTAAATAGAAATTTTACTATCAGAACCAAATTTTTGGCCATATAGTTTAATTATTTTTTCAATATTGCCTGTAATTAATTTCGTTGGCGTAATTGATATAATTTGAGGGAAATTTTTACTCGTAATCGTTGTTAATTTATTAATATCATAATTTGATAAATTTTTATTAATTTTTTTGGTTTCTGTATTTTTCAATACCGGTTTTATAACATCTGCTTTTTCAGTTTGTAACTTGCTTAGAT
>CAYOHQ010000242.1:0-5523 GCA_964403805.1 uncultured Thioalkalispiraceae bacterium
TTTTAAAGGTGTTTATTTTACCAGTGGCGCTCAGGAGGGAGTTCCATTACAACGTATAGTCGGTAACTTAAGGGAAGCGTTTGGATATGTAGAACAAGCTGAAAAATCTGAAGAATCAGCACCTCAAAGTTTTTTTATCAATAAATTATTACGCGATGTGATATTTAAATCTCCGCGCGATATTATGAAAAGCCGAAGGCATCGTCGCGTACATCGAATCGTTAAAACCAGTGTGGTTTTTACCAGTATAACGCTGGTTATTGGTAGTGTGCTTTTATTAAGTACTGCATTTACCGCAAATGCGTTGTTACTTCGAAGTGGTACCAGTGCTGTAGAAACATTACATGATGTAAGCAATGAGAAAAAAATTGATTATCTTGAATACTATGCTGCTTTAGGCGAAGTGTATGAACATTATGATTTGTTAAAAAAATACGATAAAGAGAACCCGTGGTATGCAAAGTTAGGTGTTTATAAAGGCAGTGAACAAATTAAACCTATTGAAGGTATTATTGTAACATCGATGGAGCAGAATTTTTTATATTCGATATCCAAGCTTCTCGAAAAAACAATTTATCAATACGGTGAGCGCTGGAAAAAGGTTGCATCAGAAAAAGAAGCAACAAAACTCCGGGTAGGTTATTACAATACTTTGAAAACCTATTTAATGTTAACCGATCCAATTCGTATTGATGCAATAGAAGCTGCTCCAGTATTAAATAAGAGCTGGAAGGCGATTATAAAATTTAACTCTAAAGCTGAGACAACTAAAAATTTAAATCTAATTCCTGATTTATATATGAAGCAAATGATTTTGCTATATCTGGATAATATGCAATTACCTGAAACCAATAAGTTGTATGCATCTAAATGGACTAAAAATAAAGCTTTAATTAAACAAGCGCAATTGCATTTACGTACGCCACCTAATGCGGAAATGTTATATACCCAACTTAAAAATAAAGCCAGTGTACAATTACCTGCTAAATCATTTAAAAAACTAGTTAATGTTTCAGGAAATAACTACTTATCAAATGAAGGACTAGTTCCCGGGTTTTACACTAGAGAAGGTTGGGAAAATTTTGTGTCTCATGAAATTTGGAAGTTAGTAAACTCTGCTAGCCGGGGAGACTGGGTTCTAGGTACCGATATAAAGGCATTATCAGATGAAGATAAATCATTAAATCAGGTCGACGAGGCCTTATTAGTACAGTTGACTCGAGATATACGATATATGTACTTTAATAACTACGTTACTGCCTGGTATAAATTTATTAAAGAATTTCGAGTGAAACGCTTTGCAACAATAAGTGATGCGGCGAATAAACTATTACTTTTGTCGCGGTCAGATGGACCAATTGGTGAAACGTTTAAAATGATTGGTGATAATATCAATCTTGAAGAAATAAATTGGGATGATAATGGTAATCGTATAATAGAAAAACTATCTGTAGAAGATATAGCAAAGAAAAAAGTTTTACAAAAAATATATGTGAAGGAATTAGTAAGACCTTTTCATGATATGCGACGCTTTACCAATCCTGGTGAGAAACGAACAGTCAGTGAATTGATGAATCAATACTTACAAGGTTTATCAGGTCTACAAGCCGAAATGGAACGTATTCGAGCCTCAAGTGAAATGGAGCGAGAATCTGAAATTTTTGCTTCGAGTATGCTTAGTGGTTCAGGTGGTAAGAATGAGATGTACAAAAGTTGGGTAACAACAACGGGTTTACTCAATGGCAATGAAGTTCGTACTCGAAGGACGATTGAGTTATTTTTGATGGATTCCATTAAAAATTCCTGGAAAGTAATTATGCATGTCGCCATGAAGGAAGTTCAGTATAAATGGGAAAATATGGTGGTTCGAGAATTTGAAGATCGAATAAGAGGGAAATTTCCTTTTAGTAATAATGGGCCGGATGCTCCAATTGACGATGTAGCAGAATTTTTTCGTCCAAAAGACGGGATACTTTGGTCATTTGTAAATACCGAGTTGGCACCCTATTTAGTTAAACGTCGATCTAGCTGGAAAGAACGAAACTGGCTTGGGATTGGTCCTAATTTTAATAAAACATTTTTTGCTGGTTTAAAAAAAGGTCATAATATCACTAGTGGATTATTTCAACGCGGTAGTGATGAGCCAAATTTAACTTTTTCATTATACCCGATACCAATATCAGGTTTAGATGAAATAGTATTGGAAACAAACGGTCAATCATTCCGTTATCGAATGGGGCCTCAGGAATGGAAGAAATTTAAATGGCCAGGTGATAGCGAACAAAGTGGTGCTCGAATTATTGGTGTTTCTGATAAACGAAATGTTCGTGCTGAAATTGAAGAGGTTGGCGTCTGGGGCGTTTTCCATTTGTTTAAGAAAGCAAAGATGACTCGAGAACGTGGAACCCAATACAATAGCATGTGGAGTATTGATAGTTATAACTCAAAACCTGTGAAAATATATTTTAAGCTGAAGGCTGATAAACATAATAATTTATTTCGACCAGGTGTTTTATCAAGTTTTGCATTACCTAAAAAAATAAGTAATAGAAAATCAACAGATACGCAAACTAGACGGAATTAGTGATGTTTGGGATATTTAACAAGGAAAGTAAACCAATTCAGCGAGCTATAAGGCAGGATATTGTAGGCTGCACAGGCAAATTACCTGTGCACCCTGAATTTATTAAATACAATATTAAAACACGTGAGGCGATTGCACTAGATAAATGGATTCACGAGGGTGTTTCATTATTAAATCGTCGATACGGAGACAAGTGGAAGCACACATTTAAAGAGTCTCCTATTCATAAGTTTGTTTTTACAGGAAGAGAAGATAGTAGAACAATAACGGGAGTTATTAATCCTAGTCAGGATAGTAGTGGACGGCATTATCCATTTTGTGGGTTTACAGCAATTGATAATCCTGTCTATAAAGAGTTACAGTCGTTATTAGTGCATTCGTATGCTGATTACTATGATGCAATAATTAATTTAATGATTCAGGATTGGACTGGTTTATCGACAAATAATGTTACCAAGTCAATTGACGCAACAAAACAAGTTTCAACTAATGTTACAAAAGGAAAACTGTTAGACAATACAATTGAATTATTGAAATCGCATATTATGGTTGATTTTTGGAATGACTTATTACCGGGTTCAGATTTTGATCAACGAGCTGCGTTAATTAAGTCTACGGTAAGTACCTTACATTCTGTTGCTCGACGTTCTCCTTCACGAGTCCATTGGGGGATAAGGCTGCCTTTATCGTCGAAGATAAATTCAGCTCATTACATTACATTTTGGCTACAGTTATGCGAGTCTATGCTCAGTGGTCGAACCTGGAGTGCACATTATTTTTGGAATTATCCGGCACCGTCTTTTCCGGCAAAATTAACAATATTTTTTAAACCCGTTTCGGCATCGTATTTTTCACAATTTGTTGATTCAAGTAAACAGGATAATAATGTCGTTGACATATTAACTGAAATGCAAAATTGCACTGGCGATATGAGTAAAATGACCCATTTAGTAAACCAGGATGAAATGACTTTAATGGATGCCTTACAGCAGTGGCGTTCACATGAAATATTAATGTAATTAAATGAGTGAGGATATGACTGATAATCCAGTAATTGAAGACGTCGAAGAGTCTGAAGCTGTAACAGAAGAATCTGATGTGGTTGCAGAAAAAACTGTAGCGGAAACTGTAGTAGAAGAACCAAGTACTACAGACGTTCCTGATTGGGTTGGAAGTACCTTTGATCCTTTTTCTTCAAGTCCTGAAGGAGAAGATCCACGTTATAGCGATGGTTTTGTTGCGATAAAACAGGAAATAGACAAATTAGCAGATACGGATTATCAGCTGGTTATTGATGAAGCAATTTCAATTTTAACCAATGAAGCAAAAGACTTAAGGGTTGCAGGGTATTTGATTCTTGGTTTGGTGTATCTTGAAGGTGTGAAAGGGCTAATAATCGGCTTGCAGGTGTATGTGCAATTGCTTGAAAATTATTTTGATAGTAGCTTTCCTCAAAAAATAAACTCAAAAGTTACCGCTATTTCGTGGTTAAATAATAATAAATTATTATTCTATCTCGAGAGTAATGAAGCCCCGCTAGAAGAATATCAATTAGATGAGATATCTGAATTGGTTTCAAAATTAAATAGTCTCGTTAAAAATGGTTTTGCCGAACACGATGATATTTCTGCTCCGGAAATTACTATTGTTAAGCCATGGTTGGAAAAAAATAAAAAGCTACTTAAAGATAAAAAACAAAAAGAACAGAGTATTCAGCAAGCGAAAGCGCAATCAAGTTCTGGTTCTGGCTCTACTGGTGGTGCAAATGCAAGTTTAGGACTAATTCAATCCGATAATGATGTATTAAAAGCAATAAATACTTTATCAAAATATTTAATTTCTAGTGAACAATATATTAAGGCTATCGGTATTAGTCGATCGATTAATTGGAGCATAGCAGCATTACCGGTAAATGATAATGGCAAAACAAAATTACCGGCACCAAGAAAAACCGGTTTAAATACAATAAAACAACTGGTGGCTAAAGGTGATCACAAGAATGCATTAATTCAAAGTGAAGCAATGATGTTTGAGCCTGGAGGTAATTTTTTGCTTGATTTGCAATTTTTGTCTTTCACGGCAGCGAAAAATATGCAACGAGAAGATGTTTCTAAATACATTGCCTTGCAAACATCGCTTCTATTACAACGCTTACCAGGCATAGAAAGTTTGAAATTTAATGATGATACTCCTTTTGTTCAACCTGATGCAAAAATATGGTTGGATGAAGTTAGCGCCATGGGTGGTGGCGGCACCAGTCTACAGCTAGAACTTGACGAGGCATTAGATAAAACAATTGAGCAAGCACGGGAAATAGCTGAGAGCAAAAATTTACAGGAAGGATTAGCTGTTTTCGCAAATTATAATGCGTATTCAGAAAAACAGCGTTTTAAAATGAAATTGCAAATGGCGATAATGTGTATGGAGGCTAATCGTCCGGAGATGGCGTTACCTGTATTAGATGATTTATGTGATAACGCCGAACAGTTTTCATTGGCAATGTGGGATAGTACTTTGCATATTCTATTACTGAAAAATACACAAAATGCAATACGCGGAATGATTGCAACAGCAAATGAAGATGATAAAATTTTATACGAAACAAGGTTAGTGTCACTATCTAATCAAATATGTAAAACTGATATTCAACAGGCATTAAGTGTGTTGTGAATGTTATTTTACTGAATTATAAATCACTGGGTAATTTTTTTTATAGAACCCATTAAACATAGGGAACATAGAAGGAGAATAAAATGGCTGATAGTTTTCAAAAGGAAATTCCAAAGGCGCGAGTTAATATCACATTAGATGTTGAAACAGGTGGTGCACGTAAAAAACTTGAATTACCGATGAAGCTGCTTAGTGTTGGTGACTTTAGTGGTGGTAAAGCAAAAGGTAAATTGGCACACCGCGAACGCATTAATATTAACAAAAATAAT
>CAYOHQ010000243.1:0-5521 GCA_964403805.1 uncultured Thioalkalispiraceae bacterium
TTTTGTAAATGAACTTTTATTCTGTCTTTTACTTGTTTGAATTCTGGTGGTGCAGAGGTTCGAGTGTTTTCCAATTTGATAATGTGCCAACCAAAACGAGTTTTTACAGGTTCTTTACTGTAAGTACCTTTATTCATTTTTTCTATCGCTTTTGAAAACTCCGGTACCATTTGACCGCCTGGGAACCAACCGAGGTCACCTCCTTTTTTATTACTGGGGCCAGTTGATTTTTCTGTTGCCAGTTTTGCAAAGTCACCACCCTTGTTTAAAAGCTCAATTATTTCTTTTGCTTCTTTTTCAGTGGCAACTAATATGTGTCGCGCTTTAAATTCTTTACCACTACTGCTTGCTACGGTTAGTTCATATTCTTTTTTGACATCTGCTTCAGTAATTGGATTAAGTTGCAATACTTTTTGCATGGCGGCATTAATTAATACTTCCTGTTTTGATACTTGCAAGCTAAATGCGACATCTTTATTTTTTTCAAGTTTGTCGGCTACTGCTGACTGATACAATAATTCTCGATTGACTAATTCATCTTTTAAAATTTTGTCGATTTTAACATCCGGTAATGCCGGATTTTGTTTTTTACGCATTGCTTTATATTTATCGTAAAAAACAGAGTTAAATTTTGCATCATTTACTTGAACGATTATTTTCTTTTCAGCAATTGCAGTGTTAGTGAATATCGCTAAGCTACAAAAAGCGATTATATGGAATTTTAATTTCATTTTATTTTCCTTAATTTATTTTATGTGATTATGGCAATACTTTTTTAAATGGCTTAACTGTTACAGATTTAAATGCGCCAGCAGTAACATAGGGATCTATATTTGCCCACTCTTGTGCTGCTTGAAGTGAATCAAATTCAGCAACTATAAGTGAGCCGGTAAATCCTTCAGTGCCTGGTTCTTCTGTATCTAAAGCAGGAAACGGCCCAGCTAAAATTAACCTTCCTTGTTGTTTTAATTTTTCCAGTCTTAATAGATGTTCAGGCCGCACTGATAATCTTTTTTTTAGACTGTCTTCGTGATCTTGGCACATTATTGCATATAACATAGTCGTAATTTCTTCAGTTAATTATTTTGTGTTTTATCTGTTTCAGAATCAGAAGGTTCTTCTTTTATGTATTTAGAAATATAAAATGTTTGAAGAATGATGAAGGTAAACATCATTCCAAAAACACCAAATAATTTAAAGTCAACCCAAGTGCTAAAATCAACATTAAATGCGACAATTAGATTGACGATGCCAACTAAAATAAAGAAAAATGCCCAGGCAAAATTTAATTGAACCCATATATTTTCAGGTAAACTGATTGCTTTGCCCATCATCCGTTTTATGATTGATGTTTTACCGATGTATTGACTGCCAATAAATACCACGGCAAATAACCATTGAGCAATAGTGACTTTCCAAAAGAGAAATAACTTATTCTGGAAATAAATCGTAGCACCACCAAAGATTAAAACTAAAATCAATGTAATGAGATGCATTTTGTTAATGGTGCGGCTTTTTATCCAGTTTGCAGTCACTTGAATAACTGTTGCAATAATAAGCACTGCAGTTGCATTTATCATGCCCTGGGTTTCATCTGGCGTTGTTTTAACAACGATAAAAAATAATAATACCGGGAAAAAATCAAATAAAAACTTCATATGCAGGTTTCAACTTCATCAAAATAATGCTTTATTTTACCATATTAATTTATGCTAACCGAATCTTTATTGTTGCCTTATTAGGTGTTTGGCTAAATATCGAGATTTACGCCAAATTGATGTAAAATCGCCAGAATTTATTGATTCAGCAGTTTAGCTATTTGTCACTTTATGAATATTAAATACGATTTACACTCACATTCTACGGCTTCAGATGGAACTTTTTCACCATCAGAACTGATTCGACATGCGATTGAACAAAATGTTTCACATTTGGCGTTAACTGATCACGATAATACTGCTGGATTGGATGAGGCACAGAATTTAGCATCCGAGCTGGGTTTACATTTTATTCCCGGTATTGAAATATCGGTAACCTGGAATAAACAAACTGTACATATATTAGGCCTGTGTATTGAGCCGAATAATTCAGTCATGCAGAAAGGGCTTTTAGAGTTAATGAATTACCGCGATTGGCGAGCGACTGAAATTGCTCAGCGTTTAAATAAAGCCGGAATATCAGGTGCCTATGACGGTGCTGATAGCTATCGTAGCGGACGAATTTTTAGTCGAACTCATTTTGCGCGCTTTCTGGTTGATAATGGGAATGCAAAATCAATTCGCGATGTTTTTAAGCATTATTTAATCCCCGGTAAACCCGGACACGTTCCCGGTAAGTGGGCAAGTCTTGAAGATTGTTTATCCTGGATAAAATTGGCTGGCGGAATCGCAGTGATTGCACATCCTGCCCGGTATGGACTTACTGCTACGCGGCTCCGAAATCTGATGGCAGAATTTAAAGAGCTGGGTGGTACTGCAATTGAGGTTGTTTCGGGTAGTCATTCAAATGACGATATACGATACATGTCTGAACTGGCGCTACAATTCGAGTTTTATGCGTCTAGTGGCTCAGATTTTCACAGTACCGAGAATCAATATATTAATTTAGGTAAAATGCCTGAATTACCTGACCGATGTACTGCAGTTTGGGAGCATCCTGATTGGCATGTTTAATTAAATTAACTAATACGGAATCTTTCGAGTAGTGCAACTTTTTGACATTCACCCATCTCATCCCCAGCAACGGTTAATCCAAAAAGCAGTAACCATCATACAAGAAGGTGGCGTTATTGCTTATCCGACGGACTCGGCTTATGCGCTTGGATGCCATATTGGCGATAAACAAGCTTTAGAGCGAATTCGAGATATTCGGCAAGTAGATAAAAGTCATAATTTTACCTTGGTTGTTCGAGATTTATCCGAGATATCGACTTATGCCAAGTTCGATAACCCAACTTATCGTATTTTAAAGGCGTGCACGCCAGGGGCGTATACATTTATATTAAAAGGCACCCGAGATGTTCCAAAACGATTATTACACCCGAAACGTAAAACCATTGGTCTTAGAGTGCCAGACAATGTCATCGTACAGAATCTGTTAACAGCACTTTCTGAACCTTTAATGAGCTCAACACTTATTTTACCCGAACAAACCATGCCATTAACGGAATCTGACGATATTTATGATGCATTATCCAATAAAATTGATTTGATTATTGATGGTGGTCACTGTGGCATAGAACCCACAACAGTGGTGGATTTTACTCATGAATATCCACACGTCGTTCGTGAAGGAAAAGGCGATACCAGTTGCTTTAATTAAAATCGAAATTAAGCCTGTGCATACTATTGTTGTGCCGGTGATAACAGTATAATGGGTTTTAAATATATAATAATTAACATTAATAAATTATTCTAAACTATTGAAAATATTGTATTAAAATAATATTTAGTTCTTAACAGTTTATTTATCAGAAGGTCAGGGAAACTATTACGTGGGTGTCTTACCAAATAATCGTCAACGGGTTTTATCAGGGATGCGCCCGACCGGTGCGCTACATTTAGGTCATTATCATGGGGTATTAAAGAACTGGCTAAAATTACAACATGAATATGAGTGTTTCTTTTTTGTTGCTGATTGGCACGCCTTAACAACTCATTATGTCGACTCATCAATAATTGAACAAAGTGTCTGGGATATGGTGATTGACTGGTTAGCAGCTGGTATAGACCCCGGAGAAGCCTGTTTATTTATTCAGTCACGGGTTCCTGAGCATGCTGAATTGCATTTGTTATTATCAATGATCACTCCTTTGGGTTGGTTAGAGCGTGTACCAAGTTATAAGGATCAGCAACTTAAGCTTAAAGAACGCGATTTGGCGACTTATGGATTTTTAGGTTATCCATTATTACAAAGTGCGGATATTCTTACTTATAAAGCGGGATTAGTTCCGGTTGGTGAAGATCAGGTGGCTCATATTGAGTTGACCCGTGAAGTTGCCCGTCGATTTAACCATATCTATGGTCGTGAAGCCGATTTTGAACAACGCGCTGAAGCAGCCATAAAAAAAATGGGTAAGAAAAATGCCAGGTTATTCAAAACATTGCAAAACAAGTTTCAAGAACAAGGTGATGATGACGCGTTAGAAACCGCACGAGCCTTATTGGAGTCGCAACAAAATATTGCAATTGGCGACAAAGAACGGTTATTTGGTTATCTGGAAGGTGGTGGTAAGATAATATTGGTTGAACCAGATTCGGTATTAACCGAGGCCTCAAAAATGCCTGGTTTAGATGGTCAGAAAATGTCAAAGTCGTATAATAATGTTATCTCATTGCGTGAAGATGGTGAGAGTATTGAGAAAAAATTAAGAACAATGCCAACGGATCCAGCACGTGTACGACGAAATGATCCGGGTGAACCTGAGAAATGTCCAGTTTGGAATTTACACCAGATATATTCAAACCATGAGACACAAGACTGGGTACAACAAGGTTGTCGTTCTGCAGGAATCGGTTGTTTGGACTGCAAGCAACCTATTATTGAAGCAATACAAGCTGAAGTATCTGTGATTAGAGAACGCGTAAAAGAATATGAGGCGGATAAACAATTGGTTCGTTCGGTAATAAATGAAGGTACAGAAAAAGCACGTGATATAGCAAAACAAACATTAGATGAAGTCAGACAAGTCATGGGCTTGTCGTATTAATTAAATACTAAAAATAAGGCATTTTTTTGAATACAGAAAATAAAGTAGAACGGGTTACAGCTCCACAGCAGGAAATGCCTTTTGCTATTGTGCAAGGCACCGAAGTAACTGAGGTCCCAAAAGATTTATACATTCCACCGGAAGCGTTGGAGGTATTTTTAGAAGCGTTTGAAGGGCCGCTAGACTTATTATTGTATTTAATTAAAAAACAAAATCTTGAGATTCTTGATATACCTGTATCTGAAATCACCAAACAATATGTTGAATACATAGATTTAATGGATGATTTACAATTGGAATTAGCCGCAGAGTATTTAGTCATGGCGGCAATGCTGGCTGAAATTAAATCCAGAATGTTATTACCTCGAATTCATGACGATGAAGACGAATCAGACGATCCCCGGGCAGAACTCGTTCGACGACTACAGGAATATGAACGTTATAAAAAAGCGGCTGAAGATATTGATGCTATGCCACGTATGGGACGTGATACCGTTGAGGTTAGTGCGACAGTTGAAGATAAAAAAATAATAAAACTTCAGGCAAAAGTTGAAATGCGTGATTTATTATTTGCGTTAAAAGAAGTTATTGTTCGAGCTGAAACTTTTGCACATCATAAAATTGAATTAGAACCACTTTCTGTTCGAGAACGAATGTCGATTGTATTAGATAGAGTGAATGATAAAACATTTACAGACTTTGTGGATTTATTTGATCCTGAAGAAGGTAAGAGTGGTATTGTCGTCACGTTATTAGCAATTTTAGAATTAATAAAACAATCAATAATTGAATTTATTCAAACTGAAACGTTTG
>CAYOHQ010000244.1:0-5513 GCA_964403805.1 uncultured Thioalkalispiraceae bacterium
CATATCGTTAGCCTCCTGATTACAAGAGGCTAATTCTTAAAAAAACACCAAAACAATCAATTTTTATTATTTTTATTTTATTAGGTTAATAATTATTCTTTAATTTCACCGAGTAACTTGATACTAAAAAAATTTCGCATTAAGCAATAATAATATTTATACAAGTATATTGAACTAAAAAAATATTTTAGTAGATATAATTTTAAGTTATTTTAATAGCGAGTTTCGGCCAGAAGCAGACTCTCGACAAATTCCAAAACTGCTTAGTTAAATCAATTAAAACAGACGTTCAACGCCGCAATTAACTTACACGGCGTTTTTTGCCGCGTCCTAATTGAATTGCTTTGTTATGTTTTTATTTCTGCTCCAGAATGTCCTTTAGCTTAGCTAAGCCATTTTTTGCACGAACATTTAAGTCTTCTCTTAAAGCTACAATAATATCACTGACTTCTGTTAATTCTGGATTACGGCTATGATATTGTAAAATCACCTCACATCTTTTGTCTTCGCCGACAGAGAATGTAATAGTCATCTGAGGCAATATTCCAGCTAGATCACCTTTTGTTAAGAACAAATGGTTAGTGTCACACTGGTCAACTTCAATTAGTAACTCAGAGTCACCACTTGGCAGAGATAGTTTTTCCACATATTTCTTCCCTATTACACCATGATCTAAGCTGTTTGCCGACTTAATATCAATCACACCTGGAAACCAATGTTTATAGTTTTCCATGTTTGAAACATATTTAAAGATAACAGCAGTCGGCACATCAATGGTGATGGGGGTTTTAGATAGTTCGATCATATTAATTCCTTAATTGGCTAGTATTTTTAATAACCCTCATAAGAAATTATAGAGTTCCAATTTGTTAATATAAAGTGACGCATTATTAATGCTTGCATAACTAAATGGAATCCAGTATTTGTATAGACAGTTAATTTACGAATAAAAGGATAAAGAATGTCTAAATTTACACACTACCGTGTTTTTGTTGCAATAGTTGAAACAGGAAGCATAATTCAAGCATCATTAAAATTAAACTATTCAGCTCCTGCCGTGAGCAAACAGTTAACAAAGCTTGAGCATAGTTTGCAAGTACAGCTTTTTCATCGTTCTCATAAGAAACTTGAAATTACAGATGCAGGCAAGCGACTTTATCCGAAGTGTAAGAGTATTCTCTCATCCGTCTCTCAAGCTGAAGATGAACTTCTTGCAGAACATGAAGCTGTTAGCGGTATCATCACTATAACGCTATCCAAAGCTTTATGTCGTTCCATGATATTTTCTGTTTTGTCGGCTTTTACAATTAAACACCCTCAAATCCAGTTTGATATTCGTTTCAGTGACCATCTTGAAGACTTACATAATGAAAATATAGATTTTGCTTTTCGATTAGGTAAATTACAGGATAGTGAGCATATGATTGCTATTCCACTTATTGAGACGCAACTGGTGGCATGTGCTACACCAAGCTATCTAAAGCATGTAGGTACACCAAAAAAGTTCTCCGACTTAGGCAATGCTAGGCTTATTTTAATGTCACCACTTAATAGTTCAGAAGAATTAAAGAAGTTTTTTAATAAAGAAAAAATTCGTCCTGATAGTAATGCAATACATACATGTAACGATATTGAAGGAGTTCATCAATCGGTACGCGCAAATTTAGGAATTGGTATGTTACTCGATATTTCGACACAACAAGAAATAAAAGATGGTACATTTATCACAGTTTTGCCGGAGCAAAATCTTCCGCGAAAACGTTTATACTTACTTTATAAAAAAAGCCAATGGCAAACTCAAAAGCAACTAGCATTTAAAGAACATATAAAAGCATCACTTTCTACTACAATTTAGTAATAAGTTTTTGATTTATTTAGATTGCGAGGAATAATCTACTGTTTAGTCTTTTTTGCGCATAACAGTTGATAACAAGAATCGTGTCGGTCTCGTTATGGCTATTAATTGATTCTAATATTTCTTTATAAAACAATTTCATATCAACAACTTATAGTAAATGTATCCCGTTATCAATAAATGCAAATAAAGACCGACGACTGTAGAATGCCTGGCGCTAACACTATATCTTAAATGTCTGCTTTTAATCTTAGAAATGATTAATTAAGCAGTGTTATGAACGGCAGCTATGGGTAGAAAGCCATCTGTTAAATATAGACCATACTTAAGCTCCAATCACTGAAGGGGACTTAATTATGTTCTATCTAACTCATACCGCAAACAACACATCGTATGTAATAAAGGTAAGTTAATAGGCCAAAAACCACCATTTAAACTAAGAAAAATCTGAGCAATTCGAGATCACAGAGCAAACACTCGATGCCATTTCCGAACTAAGTAAACACGATATTATAAAATACAACGACTACCTTTTTAAGAGTCGTTTAAAGACTTCACTTCATCTATCAACAAGACAATATGAACGTATCGTTGGGATATGGGTTGCTAGCATTGGTTTACATCTGATGGATTATGGTACCCATTCATTGTGGGGAACAATCTATTTCTCTATTGTTGCTATTGTGACTTGATCATACTCATGAGTATGCTATTATCATACTGTACAGTATGTTTTTAAGGTTATTATTTATGTCCAAAACCATCCAAAACGCTGAGCAAAAACAGTATGCCATTGTAAGTGCTGCCGAAGCATTGTTTTTACAACAAGGTTATGGTGTCACCAGTATGGAGCAAATTGCGAAAAAAGCAGGTGTAACCAAACAAACCGTTTATCGCTATTTTGCTTCTAAAAATGAACTGTTTGCTGCGGTGATGCAACGTGTGCAAAAAGCAGAATCAGAAGCCTATTGCTTTGGTTCTGGGACTATTGACGAAGAGTTAACTGGCTTTGCGAGTTACTTACTCAGCTTTCACTTGCAAGAGCAGGCTCTTGGTCTTTATCGAATCATGTTAACGGAAGCGGCACAAGAAAATTTATTAACGACATTTAAAAATCAAGGACCACAACACATATTAAAACCTTTAATTGAGTACTTAAGCCGACAGACCCAACTCGAAGAACCAGTATTTAGCGCTCAAATGTTTGCGACCATGATTTTAGCACCACGAAATCAAATGTTAATGAGCAAAACTAATAAGATGAAAAAATCCGCGCAAAAAGATCATGTATTAAAAGTAACAAAATTATTCATGAAAATGATTGAGACATAACAAAGACGGTATGTCTTGCTAACTAATTATTATTTTGGAGATACACCATGACAGATATTTTTAAAGAAAGATCAAAAGACTATGATGCGAACGATATGATTAAACAGCTATCTTCTGCTATTGGTAGTTGTATTATTGAAAATGTTGAGTTGAATGCACAAATGCATGTTCTAGACTTCGGTGCAGGTACAGGATTAATTTCATCACAGATAGCACCGCATGTTGAAAAAATCACGGCCGTAGACATTTCTCAATCTATGTTAGATAAATTGATAGCAAAACAAGAAAATACTGATAAAGTAAAAACACTGTGTCAGGATATTACGATTAACCCTATCGGAAAAGAATATGATTTCATCATGAGCGCAATGGCTATGCATCATGTTGAAGACACCGATAACTTGGTTAAACGATTTTCTGATCATCTAAAATCAGGAGCAAAAATAGCTTTAGCAGATCTGGATAAAGAAGATGGGAGCTTTCACCCAAAAGAAATGGAAGATGTTTATCATGAAGGATTCGAGCGTAACGAGTTTCAGGCTACATTAGATAAGCATGGCTTTAAGGACATCAACTTTGAAACAGCTCATACTATTAATGGCGAAACGAGACCCTACCCCATCTTTCTTGCATTAGCGACTAAAGCATAATGATTAGTCCAGAGGATTCAACCGCAGTTTTTTGAATCCCCTGGGTCGTCTTGTTATGTTTATATTTCAACCACGATTTACCACACGAGTCATTACTTTCCATTAACTTGTGAATTCCATTTGAATGCTGATTACGCATTTTTTCCAATAACATTGTAAAAAACGGGTGTGGCTTTCTCGTACATATTCATTAATTTTTCAGGTATAGGATCACCTGCTTTAGCCAGACCTAAAATTTTAAACAGCTCTTCAATATGATTATCTAAATCTGCCTGGCTCTGCCACTGTTCATAAAGTACAAATTCTGTCGGTTCAGCTATGCTTTGATTAAAAACGTAAGAAAGACAGCCTTTCTTTGTCGTTTTTTTAGTGAGTAGCTTTATTAAGTCGAGGTAATCATTAAGCATTTCTTTTTTTACTTTTGCATGGATCATTATTGTAAGCACTTTTATACTTCCTTTTATCTATAGTGTTTAATTATTTTTGGATAACGACTAGTTCAGGGGTTCAACCACTGTATTTTGAATCACCTGGAACGTCTTGTTAGAAGGCTTATTGATGAGCGGCTTGAACTGTAATTTGCAATCCAAGCGCCTTCGCAACTTTTGATACTGTAGCAAAAGTAGGATTACCTTCAATAGAAAATGCTTTATAGAGACCTTCACGCGTTATGCCAGTATCTCTTGCAAGTTGACTCATATTTTTTGCTCGAGCAATAACACCTAATGCATGTAAGATAAATGCAGGATCATCGTCTGCTTCTTCAAAGCATGCCTCTAAATATAGTTTTATATCTTCGTCGCTTTGTAAATGTTCTGCTGAATCCCAGCGAGTAGTTTTAATAGCCATAACTCATACCTCTAATTGCTTAGCAATTTCTTTAGCTTTAGCGATATCTGTCTGTTGAGAAGATTTATCGCCACCAGATAGAAGAATGACTACAACAGAGTTTTGTTTAACAAAATATACTCTGTATCCCGGCCCGTAAAATATTCGTAATTCACTAACACCTTCTCCAACAGGAGAAACATCACCAAAATTACCTATTTCAACTCTGTCTATTCGTGCCTGAATGCGAGCTTTAGCTTTTCGATCCTTGAGGCTAGTGAACCATTTATCAAATACTTCCGTTGTCCTGACTTCTATCATATGTTAACTGTAGTTCACACACCTAAAATTGTCAACTATAGTTAACAGGTTGATTGCTATAGAAAAGCCTTCTAATGCTTGGTTAAGTTGCGGAGAGAACGGACGCATTTTTTGTGGTTTTTGCGAAAAACGCGCGGGTTCTCGAAGTCAGCTTGAACCTTTTGGTATGTATTTTAATTTGCACAGTTAATAATTAATTTAAATCGTTTATTTTTGAATATCGAATTATCACTATTTATTATAAATTTATAATTTTTTTTTAATGATGAAACTACACCATGTACAATATGTTGCTGATCACCAATTAAATTAACATCATATTTTATTAATGCTGATTTGCATCCACAGCCACCAATATTATTTTTAACATCCCATTTGAATTACATAACAGTTGCATATATCGTCGCGGTTTATTACATTTGTATTACTATTTAATAAGAATAATTATTAAATCGTTCGATACATTTCTATTTAATTTAAGCTCGACTTAATTTTATCAATCAACACATCATCAAATGGTTTAACCT
>CAYOHQ010000245.1:0-5408 GCA_964403805.1 uncultured Thioalkalispiraceae bacterium
CACACAACACTTATTAAACACATCAGGCTATATGTTATTTGCCTGGGTGATACCTTATACATTATTCGTCATTATATTTTTATTGTTTTATTTCAAATTTTTGTTACGTTTACCAAGAAAAATAATGATTATGTTAGTAATTTCTGGAGCAATTTATGTTTTTGGCGCAATTGGTTTAGAATTATTTGAAGGAAAAATATTTGAAACTGATGGTAGAAGTATAAAATACTTAATCTTTACAACCGTTGAAGAAACTATGGAGATGTTAGGAGTCAGTTATTTTATTTACTCGCTTGTTTATTATTTATCATCCAAGAAAGAAACAAGTTCGATAAAAATTACTTTTTCATCATGATTGTTATTAAGTGATGAAAGTTTCTCAAGCGTATCAGGAAACTGACGTACCATCATAATCAAAGCAGCTGCTTGTGCATTAGGTTTAGCTCTTCCCTGTAGAATAAAGATTAATTCAAGCTTCAAAAATGCTAAGTAGACAAAAATCTGCCTGCTCGGGAAGAATATGCTATAGTTATAAGCAGACAACCCAATGTAGAAAAACATGGATATGATTGCACATAACCCCTCTGAGATTGGCCATATAGCAGAGAAAACCCGTTCTGAACTGGGTTTGCGTCAAACTGACATTCATTCTCTTACAAAGCTAGCGACACGATTTATCGGTGAAGTCGAACACGGCAAAGAATCCGCTCAGATCGGTAAGGTCATGGAATTACTTGATAGCATGGGACTAGAAGTTGTCGTACGTTCTAAATCTGACCAAACAAAGGTGTCACCGCATTCGCTTGGACTTTCTAAGGCGCGCTTTTGGTCGTCTGGCAAAACACTTCCTGTGAATCGAATCATCGCACGCGTTCTATCCGATCCAACTGAGAAGGATATAGCAATACTCAAACAGAAATTTGGTTTTAGCCTAATCCTCTCAACATGGAAACAGCTTCAAGAACGTAACGAAGTCGCTGAGTCCGTTATCCCAATAACACAGAAAATATTGAGAAAGATGATCTTGCTGCATAAATGAAACCAGAGACCGAAGCTCTCGCCATACGCCTGTCAGAAGAGCCTTTGCTTGAAAAATTCTTGCTCGTTGGTGGGACTGCCCTTTCCTTATATCTAAAGCATCGCTTAAGTGAAGATCTGGATTTCGCAACAACAGAGAGAATCCTGCCTACCCAAGCTATTTCAGATTTACTTGAACGGTTTAAACGTAATGGCTCTGTGATTGAAGATATTTTATCCCTCGCAGCTCGACATGATGCAATTAACGAAGGATATGGATATTGAAGAATACCAACAAGATTGGTTAATTGATGGTGTTAAACTCACTTTTTTTACTTTAGAAAAAGAAAATGGACGAGAGAAACTTGCTTTAGATCATGGGAAGCAATGGAATAATAAATTACGACTTGCTTCACTAGATACTCTTTTTGTCACTAAAGCACTCGTGCTTACCGACCGCCATGCAATACGTGATAACTTTGATATGTATACTTTAATGATGCAAGCAGGTTACTCATACAATGATCTTATTCAAGCTTATAAAACCTATCGTCCTGACGCTTCATTGAAAATTCCTGAAACCCGACTCCTCAGTAGAGATTATCCATTAACCGATCCTGGGATTAATAGTCTTATTGAAGAATCAGAAGAAGAAATTATAAATAAAATTTACGTTTTCTTTTCTGAAATGATTAGTAACTATAAATAGATTGTAGTGGTCTAATAAACTTGGAAACTATTATAGCTTATAATACTGAAATATTGATTTTCCATTTATAAAACAATAAATAAATGGTGCCCGGGGCCGGAATCGAACCGGCACGGTATTGCTACCGCAAGATTTTAAGTCTTGTGCGTCTACCAATTTCGCCACCCGGGCAAACAGGTGGAGGCGGAACCCGGAGTCGAACCGAGGTAGATGGATTTGCAATCCACTGCATAGCCACTTTGCTATTCCGCCATAATCATTGTGCTATAGCCTATCACTACTACAACACAAAAAACCCCGATTTTGATTTCGGGGCGTTTAATACCATTTAAAAAAAATGGAGCGGGAAACGAGATTCGAACTCGCGACCCCGACCTTGGCAAGGTCGTGCTCTACCAGCTGAGCTATTCCCGCAAAGAGTGCGTATTGTAGCGGCGTATCTCATGGTGTCAAGATGTACCGCCATACAATAGTCAATTTTTCGTCAGACTAGGCCAAGCTGCCTTCAAATACAAATACATCGACCATAAAGTGAGAAAAGCTGCAAAAAACAACAGGATATACCCTAATTCGGTAATTGGGATATTCCATAATGGTTGATGATATATCAACATCCCAATAGCGAACATTTGAGCAGTAGTTTTAATTTTACCTAGAATCGACACCGAAACTTTCGTATTATCACCCGCTTCAGCCATCCATTCCCTGAGCGCCGATACGGCTATTTCTCGACCAATAATAACTATCGAGGCCATCGCTATCCAAAAACCCGGATACTTCACTATAAGCAGCACTAACGCAGTAGAAACCATTAATTTGTCTGCAACCGGGTCTAGAAAGGCACCAAATGCCGATTGTTGGTTTAATTTACGCGCTAAATATCCATCAAACCAGTCACTCACTCCGGCAACAAAAAAAATTGAGGTAGTTAATATGTGTTTCCAGCTGAATTCAGGTAAATAAAAGGCAGCAATAAAGACCGGAATAAGTACTATTCGCATTACAGTCAGTATATTAGGTGTGGTCCACATCTATTTTGCCTTTTCGTTAGAATGAAATGTATTATAAATTTGTTCTGCTAATTTTAGACTAATACCTGAAACACTATTCAGATCATCGATACCAGCCTGCTTAATTTCTTGTAATCCACCAAATTGCTTTAATAAGTTTTGTCGTCGTTTTGGGCCTAAACCTGCAATTTGCTCCAACACGGATGTTTTTCTTGCTTTAGCGCGACTTTGTCTATGCCCTGTAATCGCAAATCGGTGTGATTCATCGCGAATATGCTGAATAAGGTGTGAAGCCATTGAATCGCTCGGCAGTATAATCGTAGTATCGCTTAGCGACAAGTTTTCAGAAATACCGGACTGATATTTATTTGATATCAAAATTGTTTCCTCACCCGCTTTTCTTTCCGGTCCTTTTGATATGCCTATCAATAAAATATTCTCAATTTGTAAACTTTCCAGTACATCTTCAGCCTGAGTCAATTGACCTTTACCACCATCAACGAAAAGTATATCCGGTAATTTTTCTTCGCCATTTTTTATTCTCGTGTAACGTCGGGTCAAAGCTTGTTTTATTGCAGCGTAGTCATCGCCCGGCGTAATGTTTTCAATTTTAAACCGGCGATATTCTGATTTAACGGGGCCATTAATATCAAATACAACACAGGATGCGACTGTTCGTTCACCACTGGTATGGCTGATATCAAAACATTCCATACGATTAGGTAACTCGAGTAATTTAAATCGCTCAACCAGATCTTCATAACGTTTTAATATTGTAGTATTGCTATTTATTCTGGCTTGCAAGGCATGGCCAACATTTAAAACTGACATCTTAATCCAGCGAACTCTGTCCCCTCTTACTTTTGATTTAATCGTTATCTTTCTTCCGGCTTGTTCAGATAAAACTTGCGAAGTTAGTTCCATAGTATCAAAAGATTCGCTAACAATAATTTCAGATGAAATGGCGGTTAAATTTTCCA
Organism: uncultured Thioalkalispiraceae bacterium; assembly: GCA_964403805.1. Taxonomy (GTDB): domain Bacteria; phylum Pseudomonadota; class Gammaproteobacteria; order UBA6429; family Thiohalophilaceae; genus CAYQUC01. The sequence goes on from CAYOHQ010000245.1 coordinate 3,717, forward strand.
GGTTTTGTTTTAAATAATATTGCGGTATAAAAGCTTGTAATAAATCGGCCGCGTTATCGGATTTATTCATTTTAGGGTAAAATGTTTTATTACCCAGATTACGCCCACCACGAATTATAAAAACCTGCACACAACCGATACCATTTTCACAGGCAGCCGAAATTAAATCCAGATCACCCTGTTCTTGTGTGATGTATTGCTTCTCTTGAATTTTACGCAGTTTAATAATCTGGTCACGGTATAACGCGGCTTTTTCAAAATCTAATTGCTCAGAAGCCTGTTCCATGTCTTTAACCAATTGATCAATTACTACGCTATTTTTACCTTCCAGAAATAAAATAACATGCCCTACTGCTTCCTTGTATTGATCGTGAGTTACTAGTCCTACACATGGCGCAGTACAGCGTTTAATTTGATATTGTAAACATGGCCGGGATCGATTTTTATAAAATGAATCTTCACATTGTCGAACCGGAAATATTTTTTGTATTATTTGCAAAGTCTCACGTGTTGCACCGGCACTCGGATAAGGACCAAAATATTGCCCCTTACCTTTACGTGCACCACGATGAAACCGTAAGCGCGGAAAATTATGCTCGGTCGAAACGTAAATATAAGGATAACTTTTATCATCCCGAAAACAAATATTGTATTTCGGCATGAATTTTTTAATTAAATTATTCTCTAAAATTAATGCTTCTTTTTCTGTATGGGTAACGATTAGTTCTATTTTATTAATATGGCTAACTAGCGCCCGGGTTTTAATTTGAGCCAGATTTTTTTGAAAATAACTGTTGAGCCGATTTTTTAAATTTTTTGCCTTGCCAACATAAATAATATTATTCTGCGCGTCAAACATTTGATACACACCGGGTTTAGTTGTGCAGGAATCTAAAAAAATTTTGGAATTAAAAGATGAAACGCTATCGATACTTGAATCTGAATGTGGTTCTGTCAAATTAGAGTCTGACATAATTTTTAATTGATCTTTTTTATAATCTTTTGAGCTTGTCGAAAAACATCATGGAACATTTTTTCGGTTAATCGTTTGGTATTGGTATTATAACGACTGCAATGATAAGAATCGATAAGTATATGCCCCAGCTCAATCTGGTGAACGGCATTATGTTTGAATACAAAGTCGGTTTGTCGTGCATCAATCGCTTTAATTACGGCTTTGTGAGCAACTAATCCCAACGCAATCATCACCGTATTTTTCTTGAATTGTTTAATCTCGGCTTTTAAATAAGCATTGCAATTATTTACCTCACTGCCGATTGGTTTATTTTGTGGCGGCAGGCATTTTACGGCATTGGTAATGCGGCATTTAATTAATTTCAATCCATCCTTTTTATAAGTCGATTCCGGTTGATTGCTAAAACCAAATTTAAAAAGTGTTTCATATAAAATTATCCCGGCATGATCACCCGTAAACGGCCGGCCAGTGGCATTTGCACCGTGCATGCCTGGAGCCAATCCGACAATGACTAAATCAGGATTGCTGTCGCCAAAGGCGGGCACCGGCAGGTTATAGTAATCAGGATATTCAACACGCAATTCCTTGAAAAATGAAACATATCGGGGACATTTTTTACAATTTTTATCGAAAACAGGACTACTCATAGCTAGAAAATACTTTAACTAATTTAGTTTAAAATAATTATATATCTTATTGAAAATAATAGATTTATT
>CAYOHQ010000246.1:0-5383 GCA_964403805.1 uncultured Thioalkalispiraceae bacterium
CTATTGGAAAGTTCAGCATCTAAATCAGTACTAATCGAGAGTGATCCGGAATCGATACTAATATCTTCACCTGCTTGAACCGAAATGTATTTAGTCGTGATGTAAGCAGGACCTGCAGATAAATTCCATTCTATTTTCCCCGTATCAGTTATAACATAACCGAGACCGGCACCAAGAGTAATTCGTTGATCAATATTTTGAAACGGGTCACGAAAATATTCTGCATTAATAGGATTATAAAAAAAATACCGGGTTACATAGATATCCAATGAACTTGACAGGCGGTGGTTATTGATAGTTTCTTGTAGAGAATCAGATACTGCATTTGTTTTTGATATGTTACCGATGTAATCAATTGCAAATCGTGATTCAGCTGTACGACGTTTTGCTGATAGTTGCGAAGTAAAATCAATCTGTTCTGTATTACCACTCCGTAGATTTACGCTTAAGGAAAATTTTAATGCCCATAAGTCAATTTCTCTATCACCGGAAGGTGTAAATGAAATAATTTTATTACGGTCATAAGATTGAACGTCTTTACCGTTTTTAATAATTATTATTTTATCTGATATTGTTAAAACTCCAATAACTGAACCTACAAACTCAATTTTTGCATTGGTAGCTGTGTGGCTTTTCAGATATTTAACATCTTCCCAGTCAATTGAAAGCAAATCGAGTTTATCACTATCAAATTCCAGTTTTTTGTTATACATGGATTTAATATCACCTTTGAGCCATTCGCCCGAGGTGAGTTGAATCCAGTCATAATCAATGGCTTTTGGAGTCCAGCTATTATTATTGGTTTTTGTTGACTTCGGTGTTTGGGGCTTTTTTTCTGTTTCGGCTACACTAGCTGAAGAGAAAAAAATTAATATTAGAGTAATAGGAATTAAAAAGAAATTTTGATACATGTCGATTTTATTCTACGAATCATTAAAATTTAGCAATGATATCAATCTGGATGTAATTAACAAGTATCGAATTATTGATATTTATTACGATGGAATTATAGTTTGGATATATGATTATATATCTGTTATAAATGGATGATAAAAAATTTTCGAATAATAGAAAATGAGGTTATATCGATGACGATACTATCAGAACAGGAAATTATTGAGAAAATTAATAATCGTGAAACATTTAACGCCTCAATTGAAGGGAATGGTTTTAGTATAAAAATTGACCGATATGAGCCGGCGCTTTGTGCCGCGATTCATAATGGTGGCAATATTCGCCCGGAGTTAGCTGAAAACTGTTTATTGGACCAGTCAGAACGCTATTATGAGGAAGATCCATTTACCGGGAGTTTTATCGATCAACAGGCTATCACCATGATAGGCAATAATTCCCGTTACGAATATGACTTAAATAGAAATACTGATGAGTGTGTTTACGAAACCGCCTGGGGTAAGGATATCTGGAAGGAACCGTTATCAGACGATGCAATTGCACAGAGCAAGGCAAAACATGCACAGTTTTTTAGAGTGGTCTCAGCCGTTGTTGAAGCATTGGTAAAAGATTTTGGACAATGTGTGGTTTATGATATTCATTCTTATAATTTCCGTCGTCATGAACGGGAAGACTTGCCGGTATTTAATTTGGGTACCTCAACGGTGAAAAGTGAAAAATGGCGACCCATAATTGATAAATGGTTGGCAGCGCTACAGAGCATGAAAGTTGATGGCGTTAAAGTGACTGCTGGAGAAAATGATATTTTCTTTGGTAAAGGAAATTTAGCGGGGCATTGCCATGGATTATATGACGATGTAGTGGTGTTAGCGACTGAAGTTAAAAAAGTGTTTATGGATGAACTTCGTGGTGAAGCTGATGAAACTGTATTACCATCAATGCAGGCAGTTTTTAATCGCACGGTAACAGAAAATATTGCCGGCACTTCGAAAGTTCATAAATAATTAAAGTTCTCACTCTATAAAATTACTACTATGTCATTCCAGTTTATATTGGAATGACATAATTTATATATTATATATTCCAGCCAAATACATCATGTAACACCGACCATCGGGGTTTTTTATTTCCAGGATTTTTACCTAAGATCCAATAATTATAAACCTTATCCTGGAAGCCATTATATTTTTTTAATTTTAGCCAGGTATTCATGTATTGTACCAGTTCAGTTTCTCCAGTTGGTAAAGCAAAACCAACAGGTGCTTTAACTGATAAACCTTTAGGCACAACAACAGAAAAATTTGGGTATAACAAAGTCCAGGCTGAGCCTACCTCGGCAGAGAAAACAAATGCTGCATTTGGTTCAGGTTTTATTTTAAAAAATTGTCGTGGTGTTTTTACTATTTCGTATTTCGCATTTGGTAATACTGCTTTCATGGTTGAAATATAATAAGTACTATTTGGTATGTATAATTTTAATTTTTCTATTTCTCGTATTTTCTGAATTGACGAAAAACTATCCCTACTGGAATCTGAAACTATTAGTGCCGCGGTGTGATAGGTATACGCATCAGTAAATAAATATTGAAGTGCTCGTTTAGGAGTGATGGAGCCACCACCGATAACAATATCCAACCGACCATCTTTTAATTGTTGTTCAACTGATTTGCGATCTTTAATTTTAGTAATTTCAAGTTTTGCGCCGGTATCATTGGCTAATTCATGCAGTATATCCATATCAAAGCCAACTAATTTTGCTTTATTATTTCGATAAACGAAGGGTAGTCTATCAGCATAATAACCTATGCGAATTGATCCTCGTTCTCTAATGACGTCTAATCGGGTTCGTTTTAAATCTGTTTGATTGAGTGCTACAGGTTGTTTAACTTCAGTTATCGGTGCTGGCTTACCCATTAAACTCATCGCTTCAAATGATCGTCCCCCCTCATATTGATAGGGGATTAAATATTTAAAGCTAATACCGGCAATAATCATAACACCCGCTGTAATGCCTAAATGAATAGCGGCGATATTTAACATGCGCTTTTTATTTAATCGTTTTAAGATTGCAGCGCAAACCAATAAGGTTACAACAAATGCATGTAATGCTGCCAGAGCTGTAGCGAAACGTGCAGTAACGACACTGCCTAATAAATAAAGCTGAAATTGATCCGCTGGCATATTAAAGAAATCGAGCATGAAAGGGATTGCGACAGCCATGCTGCCAAAGGCAGAAAATATTCCCATCACAACGTAGGATACGTATTGCTCCAGTGTTAATGGTGAACCAATATACCATGCAGAAAACAATATAAAGCCTAAACCCAATAAGGTTCCAACACTGGGGAAACTGTATGCAGTAGGAACCAGCACGTCCACTGCTGAAATTGTTTCTTCGCAATCCATGCTGTGTTTTTTCAACAGTTCTTTACAACGTTCAATGATCATGGGTAATACAACTAATACAGTCCCGGTTGCAAGGGCGGTAATCATTGCTTCACCAGCCATGTTCATAATTTCACGGTATGAAAATGGGGTTGCCCAATGTATTAGTAATGGTAACAATACCAGGGTTAGCAAAGTCCAGGCAATTAAATAAACCCATAGAAATATTTGAAGTCGTCCTAAATCTTCAGGTTGAATTGTGCCGGCTGCTGCAGTTGCAATTGCGAATATTCCCAATGGTGCTGATTTTGCTACGAAGGATGCAACGCGCATTAAGCCATCACTAATATTGGTTGTTAATTCGAGTAAGTTTTCTTTATTCTTAACGTGAATCATGGCGATCCCTAATAATAAAGAAAATACAACAACTGCCGGTACAACGGTATTGGCCATTGAATAAAAAACATTTGAGGGGATATACAATCGTAGAAAATCAAAAGCCTGACCTTCAGAAACCAGACTGCTACTAAAAAATCCTGCGGCTTCCCAGCTTGGGTAAGCCAATGGTAAAAGTAGCAAAGTTGCCATAGTTGTTAGCCATATAAATAGAATAACAAATGCAGCTTTAATACCGATGTTCATAGCCATTGATGCATTTAAGCGTCCCAGGCCACCAATGATTGAAACTATAACATAGGGCAGAACGGTCATTTGCAGTAACCCAATATAAGCATTACCGATAATTTTAAGATTTCCGGCGGGTTCGCCAACCACGATTCCCGTTGTAATACCAAGAACTAAGGCGAGGACAACACGCTTGAAAGCGCTCATGTTTTTGAAATATTCTAGTATTTTCAAAGTAATCTACTCATATTGTTTTTTGTAAATCATACCTCAATTTATTCCAGATTCATAACTACCTGGAATTGGAACTGAAATAGTGCATTAAGCAAGCTTTACTTAGGAGGGTTTGTGGTCTGAGGCCATATTTCGTCGCAAACATGGTCAGCAAATCCGGTACCGGCCGCAACATAAAGATTAAATGCACTGTGTACCCCGGCTTGTTGCAGAAGGTCGATTTCATCTTTGTATTTTGCAATTGCGGCAAGTCTGCCACTATAACCTTGTTCTTTTAATAAATTCACAGCAAACACATTTTCTTTTGCGTTGGGCATGGCGAGCAGGATTAAATTCACAGATTTAAAATCCTGATTGATACGATTCCAAAACTCAGGATCCGTTGCACTACCATGAATAACGTGCAGACCATTATCATGTAATTTTTTTATTCTTTGTGCATCTATATCAACACCTAGCACATCATCACCCATGCGTTGATGAATCGCTTCGTAAGCACCAAGGCCAACACGTCCCATACCAAAAACAATTACATTGGTTTTACCTGGATTATTATCTTCTTCTTCGTTAATTCGTCGGGATGTTTCGAATTTTGACAGAAATTTTTGACTATGCGAATAAATAAAATACGATGATGCGTTAAATGGTGCTGCAAAAATAAATGACAGGGATAGGGTGATAGCCAACAGAATCAACCATTCATTACCAAGCCAGCCATTAGCAACACTGATGGCAATCACAATCAAACCAAATTCACTGTAGTTGGCAAGTGATAGCGATGTTAATAAAGACGTGCGAACCCGTAAATTAAATTTACTTAATAAACCAAAAAACAATGCTGCTTTAAATGGAATGAGTAGTATTAAAATTAAAGCTATGAATCCGGCATTCCAGCTTAATGGCCCGGATAAACCAATGGATAGAAAGAAACCGACCAGAAATAAATCCTTAAATCCGAGTAAATGTCTTGCTAATTCTGATGCCCGAGCATGGTTGGCAAGCATAACTCCTAAAATTAAAGCACCCAAATCACCTTTAACACTAACTAACTCGAATAATTCAGCACCACCAAGAGCAAGCGTTAAACCAAATAAAATTAACAATTCACCGTGACCGGATTTTTCTAATAAATAATAAAGAAATTGCCGTAATGGAATTAACGCTAATAACGTTAATGCCCAAATTGAGGGTGTTTTTCCAGTAGAAATTGCGAGAAAAAGTACAGCGA
>CAYOHQ010000247.1:0-5366 GCA_964403805.1 uncultured Thioalkalispiraceae bacterium
CCAGAACCCCCTTATTAATTATTTGAACCCTGTCGCAGGTCATTTGTACTTCGGGTAAAATATGGGTAGATAATAGTACCCCGTGTTCTTTTCCTAGTTCTCGAATGAGTGCACGAATTTCACGAATTTGAATTGGATCCAAACCAACAGTGGGTTCATCCAGAACGACAATTTCAGGGGAATGAATAATGGCTTGTGCAATGCCGATGCGCTGCTGGAAGCCTTTTGATAAGTTTGCGATCAAACGGTTTTTTACTTCAGCTAAGCCACAGCGTTCGAGTGTGTGTCGTTTTGCTTTGCTAATATGATTTTTCGCAATGCGGTTAATTTTAGCGCAATAATCCAGATATTCTTCAACCGTGGAATCTTTGTAGAGCGGTGGTTGCTCAGCCAGGTAACCAATTTGCGATTTTGCCTGTTTGGGTTTATCGAGTAAATCGACGCCGTTAATAATAATTTTCCCGGATGTCGGTGCAAGATTACCGGTGATCATGTTCATGGTGGTGGATTTACCTGCACCGTTAGGGCCGAGGAAACCCAGAATCTCACCTTTATGTAATTCAAACTCAAGCTTTTCAACTGCTGCGATATTACCGTAGTGTCGGGTCAGGTGTTGAACTTGAATTAAAGTGTCATTGCTCATATAAAATTATTATGATTTTTTATTAATTTGGAATTGGGTAATTATATATTATATACCTTAATATAGGTTATTATTTAAATTCCATTAGTCAAGGTATTACGTCTAAATATAAATCGCATGAATAAAAAAAAGCAGGTGTTACTGGGTATTGATACAGGCGGTACGTTTACTGATTTTGTTTTATTTCAAAATGATCTGTTAAAAATTCATAAAGTATTATCGACACCTCACAATCCAGAAAAAGCAATTTTACAAGGTATTACAGAGTTAGGCTTACTCGAACAACTTAAATCGAATAAAATTGCTAATTTTATTATAGTTCATGGATCGACAGTAGCGACAAATGCCGTATTGGAACGCAAAGGGGTACGCACTGTGTATGTTGCCAATAAAGGATTGAGTGATGTTCTTAGCATTGCTCGTCAAACTCGACCTGAATTGTATGCTACCCAGGGACCAGTCGTAATTCCTCCAGTTAAAAAAGAACTTTGCCTTGAAGCCGATTGCCGGGTTGCAGCAAGCGGAAAATCATTAAAGGGTTTAACGGATAAAGAATGCGAAAAATTGTGTAATGAAATTTTGCAATTAAAACCGGATGCCGTTGCTGTTAATTTTTTATTTTCTTATCTCAATGCGCAGGATGAAATTAAATTAGTAAAAATGCTACCAGCTACATTGTTTGTTTCACGTTCATCTGCTGTTTTACCTGAAATCAAAGAATATGAACGAGGAATAGCAAGCTGGTTAAATTCCTATGTTGGGCCGTTAGTGAAAGGTTACATTGATCGCTTACAGGAAAATTTACCACAAGCTGTCATTTCTGTAATGCAAAGTTCTGGTGGATCGATTGCTGCAATTCAAGCCGGTGATCAAGCGGTTCGAATGTTATTGTCGGGGCCTGCTGGTGGCATGGCGGGAGCAAAGTACATGGCCGATATAACGTCGTGCCCACGAATATTAACATTTGATATGGGCGGTACCTCAACTGATGTTGCAATGATTGATCACGATATTCAATTAACAACAGAAGGTTACATTGGCGAATTCCCGGTTGCGGTTCCAATGGTTGATATGCATACCATTGGTGCCGGTGGTGGTTCAATTGCATCGGTTGATTCTGGTGGTTTATTGCAAGTTGGGCCTGAATCTGCCGGGGCTGATCCGGGCCCGGCGTGTTATGGTCATAGTGGAATTTTTGCAACAGTCACTGATGCAAATTTGGTTCTGGGTCGTTTACAGGCTGATGCCTTTTTAGCTGGCGCAATGAAACTGGACATTCAGGCTGCTACCACAGTAATTGAAAATATGGCAACGCAATTAACGTTAGGCATTCATGAAACTGCTATGGGAATCATTAAGTTGGCTAACGAGCACATGGCTCAAGCGCTGCGTGTGATGTCGGTTCAACGCGGTTTAGATCCACGTGAAATGAGTTTAGTCTCATTTGGTGGTGCTGGTAGTCTACACGTTTGTGCGCTTGCCGATAGCCTGTCAATCACAAAAGTGCTGGTGCCAGTTCATGGTGGTGTATTGTCGGCATTTGGAATGTTGGTAGCACCTAAAGCACGCTATCTTTCTCATTCATTTAGCAGTTTGGTTGAAAAAATAAATTATGACGATTTAATCAATGGCTTTGAAAATTTAGAACAGCAGGGGATAATCGCATTACAACAAGAAGGCGTTTCAAAAAAAGATCTTACGATTAATTATGAAATTGATCTACGGTACGCTGGACAATCCAGTTTTATTTCGGTGCCTATTGATTCACCAATATCCAATGATACGAATACAAAATTAGAGCATGCTCAAAAAATATTTCAACAACGACACAAGCAGCGCTATGGGCATAAAATGGAATTGGTAATAGAAATCGTTAATATCAGGCTAACAGTTAAAAGTTTTTCTGCAATTCCTGAAATAAGCAAAACAATTCCCGAGATTACAAAAACCGGCAAGACAAAAAAAATAACCGTTTTTGGTTTTAATGAAAAAGTTAATTCTTACCAACGTAATAGTCTGACATTAGGCCAAAAAATAATAGGCCCGGCACTCATCGTGGAACAAACATCAACTACATTTTTAGAAGCAACATGGCAGGCGGAGGTTGTTGAAATGGGGAATTTGTTATTGTCTAAAATAACAAAATTATAAGTAATAAAATTTATATTTCAGTATCTTCAATAATGTCATCTGTCCAGCTCACTGCTGATAAATAAGCCTTACGAAGATCATCCGTCGTGATGGTACATTGTTTTAATGTGTCGAAATCATTACGTTCATAGGCGATAACGGTTTTTAAGATATTAGCCAGTTTTCCTTTGCCATGAATCAGGCACTCAATAATTTCTTCAGCTAATGGCAGTTGTGCCAGTATTTCTTCGATAGGTTTATCGAGAACGGCATCGATAATTGAAAACAGGCCAGTGGTAAAGGCCATGTCTTTTAATTCAGGTACATAACGTTGTGCCAGATACTCACTCATTTTTGCACGAACTAACGAGGTAATAATGAGTTCCTGAGGTTTGTCTTCCATTTTAGATAAAACCACCAGGGTCGCGACACTTTTAACTGTTTCCAGACCGAGTAACATTATTGCGTGGCTGATTGATTCGACTTTTCGGGTAACATGATACATTGATGAGTTTATGTAACGTAGCAAACGCATCGACATGGTTATATCTTGCATGATTAACTCTTCAATATCTTTTGAGTTAGATGCACTATCGTGTAATTTTGCCAGTATTCGAATGGCTGCAAGTTTATTCGCGGGAGGGCGTTTACCGGTGATTATTTTTGGTTTACAGAAAAAATATCCCTGATAATAATCAAAATTTAATTTTTGGCAAAATTCATATTCTTCCTGTGTTTCGACTTTTTCTGCCAGTAATTTAACATCATATTCTTTTAGAATTTCAACATGTTCAATTAATTCTTTCTGTGTTAAAGCCATTAAATCAATTTTGATAATTTGTGCTAATTGAATTAATGGTTCCAGTTTTTTATGATACACAAAGTCATCTAGTGCGATGGTGTATCCTTTTTCAGATAATTTTTTAACAGCTTCAATAATTTGATCATCAATTTCTATATCTTCAAGAATTTCAAGAACTACTTGATCTTGACATTCTGGTAACGGGTAAATTCCAAGTAAAAAGCTGCGTGTTAAATTAATAAAGCCAAGGTGTTTGCCAATTATTTTGGTTAAACCAATTTCTGTAAAAGTATTTAAAATTACCTCGGTAGTCGCGTGATCACCATCGATAAAATTTGCCTGATTTTCTTCACTGGATCGAAATAATAGTTCATAGGCGTATACTTTTAGCGAGGTGTCATAGATTGGTTGGCGTCCGATATAAACACTTTCGAATTGTCCTTCAGAGGCGATATCTGACTCGAGATCCATGCTTTACTTTACGTTTTTAACTGAACTTATCATTAGAATATTATCGACCTGGTCAAAAATTACTTTATGGTTAAAAAAGTAAGTAACCCTAGATATAATAGACTAATTTTGGATTTACTAATGATATTAATTAGTTGTAGTATGAAAAAATTAATAAGAAGCAATGATTATAATTGAGTAAATCACTCAAGATTTTTGTTTAAATGGATTGTGATGATAAATAAATTAAAACTATTTTTTGGTATCGAAGGCAAATCAGTTAGCTTGGCTGAACATCTGGTATCCACCCTCGGTGGCATACTCGGAATTATTTTGGTTTATGCTGTTAGTTATTACTACATTGGTGATACAAGTTCAGCCGTTATTGTACCCTCCATGGGGGCATCGGCAGTACTGTTGTTTGCAGTGCCCCATGGTAAATTATCACAACCCTGGGCGTTAATTGGTGGTCATGTTATTTCAGCTATTGTTGGAGTGAGCTGTGCGCAATACATCGGTAATATTTTTATTGCAGCTGGTCTGGCAGTTGGTTTAGCTATAGGCGCGATGCATCTATTTCGATGCATTCATCCCCCCGGTGGTGCAACAGCAATTGCTGCTGTCATCGGTGGCTCCAGTATTTTTGAGCTTGGATATCAATTTGTGTTAACCCCGATATTTTTAAATACAATGATAATTTTCACTGTTGCGGTTGTTTTTAACAGCGTGTTTCCGTGGCGGCGTTATCCGGTTAGTTTTATGCGTTTTACCGATGCGCCTGATAAAAATGATAACAGTAGTCCATTTCATGCCATTGAAAAACAATTCATAGAACAGGCTCTCTCTGATATGGATGTGGTAGTCGATTTAACCAGTGGCGATTTGCAGCAAATTTTTACACTGGCTAATGCCCATGCTGAATCAGCAGAGTTGTCGGCAAACCAGATTAAATTAGGGCATTATTATACGAATAATAAACACGGCGGCGAATGGTCAGTACGTCAGATTATTGATGAAAGTGTTTCTGATGATCCAAAAAAAGACATGGTGATATACCGGGTTGCGGAAGGTAGTGGTTATAGTAATGCTGACAGTTGTACTCGGGTTGAATTTGCTAAATGGGCTGTACGGGAGTTGTATTCAACGAGGGCTGCTGGTTCAGCTTAACTAATCTTGTTAAACAAGATTAGACACGTATAAAATGGAGTGCTAACGTAAATCTAAACCAAAAAAAACCGCATACACTTGCGGTTTTTTTAATTTCTTGCCAATAAAACTTACTTAATTTTTGCTTCTTTATAAATTACGTGTTTACGGACTTTAGGATCGTATTTCTTAATT
>CAYOHQ010000248.1:0-5338 GCA_964403805.1 uncultured Thioalkalispiraceae bacterium
AATATATTAATAAAAGATTAGACACCTTTAAAAAGGGCTGAACAAAAACCTATTTCAGGAATGAAAAAATGAAAGTATCCATAAACAGAGAAATTTTATTAGGACCACTTCAAGCAGTGTGTAGTGTTGTAGAACGAAGACAAACACTACCCATTCTATCCAATATCTTAATTCAATTTGAAACTGATTCAATCACGCTCACTGGAACCGATCTTGAAGTTGAAATGGTGACTAAAATAACCTTACCTGGCAATGAGGTTATTTCAGAAACTGGTGACATTACATTACCGGCACGAAAATTTCTGGATATCGTAAAAACACTTCCTGAAAATGCCATCATCAAAATGAACATTGAAAAAGAACGCGCAGAGATTCGATCAGGACGAAGTCGGTTTGTCTTAGCAACATTGGCTTCTGATGAATTCCCAAGTCTGGAATCGTTGAAAGATCCATTCAGCTGCCATGTTAAACAAACTGATTTAAAATATTTATTGGATAAAACCCAATTTTCAATGGCACAACAAGATGTACGGTATTATTTAAATGGCCTGCTATTGGAATTGAATAATGATAATTTACGCGCAGTCGCTACCGATGGTCATCGTTTAGCACTGTGTGATATTAACGCCAGTATTGCAATTTCAGAGCCATTACAGGTTATTATTCCACGTAAAGGTGTGACAGAGTTATCGCGCTTATTAGGCAGCTCTGATGTTGATGTTGAACTGCAAGTCAGCAAAAATCACATTAAAGCCACGCTACCCAACTTTACCTTCACATCAAAATTGATTGATGGTAAGTTTCCAGACTACGAAAAAGTGATCCCAAAGAATCTTGATATCTCAATTAACTTTGATCGAGTTGAATTACATTCAGCATTACAACGCGCATCAGTTTTATCCAATGAAAAATACCGGGGAATGCGTTTAACCTTGGCTGATAATTTATTAAAAGCCACAGTTCATAATCCAGAACAAGATGAAGCCGAAGAAGAAATGGAAATAGAATATGGTGGTGAAGCTCTGGATATTGGCTTCAACGTTAGCTACTTCTTGGATGCTTTAAATGCGATTGATAATGATAAGGTGAATATGAATTTACTGGATTCCAATAGCAGCTGTTTATTGCAAACTGGCTCTGATGCTAGTTGTAAGTATGTCATTATGCCAATGCGGCTTTAAACCAGTGATTTAATTTATCATTCATCTCCTTATGTTTTATATCAAATAAGGTCGATTAATGAGTTTAAAACAATTACGTGTCCAATATGTCCGTAATTTAACGAATGTTGATATTGAGCCCTGCCCCGGATTAAATGTCTTTTACGGCGCCAACGCCAGTGGTAAAACCAGTTTACTCGAATCGATATCAATATTAGGCACTGCCCGCTCCTTCCGCACCAATCATATAAAACAAATCATTCAATACGAACAATTGGGTCTCACCGTATTTGGTCAATTACAGAATGGTGAATCCACAATTCCCATGGGCATCGAAAAAACAAAAATAGGCACTACTGTTCGTATCAAAGGTGAAACACTCAAACAAGCATCCGAATTAACTAAATTACTACCCGTTGTGAGTTTACACCCTGAATTGCATCGCTTAGTCTCAGAAGGCCCTAAATTCAGACGCCAGTTTTTAGATATGGGAGTGTTTCACGTGGAACACCAATTTTTATCAACATGGCAGGATTACCACAAAATTTTGCGCCAACGTAATGCCGCATTACGACAAGAACAACCCGATGAATTAATCACGGTATGGAATAAGGATTTAATTCGATATTCAGAGCTGATCACGGGTATGCGGCAACAGTATTTGGCCCGATTAAACAATTACTATCATACTACAGCGAATACCCTGCTTGGCTTCGTTCCGGATATTACTTATTTCAGCGGTTGGTCAAAAGAAATTGATTTTGAAACAGCGCTTAATAACAACTTTGATAACGATAAAGAGCGTCACTACACACGTGCTGGTCCGCATCGTGCTGATATCCGGTTTACTTATCAGGGAACACCAGTTCAACATTGTTTCTCGCGCGGGCAACAAAAGATGCTGGTAACAATCTTGTTATTATCCCAGGCTTTATTATTACGGGAACAACAACAGCACTGCATTATTCTGGTGGATGATTTGGCTGCTGAACTGGACGATGAACATCGTCAGTTGTTTATGAAGTTACTCAATGAAACCAATGCACAATGTTTCATTACATTAACTGACCCTGATCTACTGGATGTAAAAAATCAAAACAATATTAAAATGTTTCACGTGAAACACGGACAGGTTACACAAGACAATTTGCTATAAATAAAATGTAACTATTCAGCATAAATAGAAAAGAGGCACAGAGTGAGGATTTGGAACTGGCATAGGCCAAGCAAGACCGTGTGCCGCAGGACGCGGCACTCGAGCGCGCCATGGATGGCGATCTTTTGCGTGTCTTGATTGGCCTATCCCGGTTCCGAAGCCGGTGGATTTAGTTGTTATTTGCTTAGACTTCTTATTCTAAAATACGCTGAATAGTTACAAATTTAATTAATAAATTTCTATTGAATTATTAGCAACTTATGATCAGATTTAATCACCAAAAAAACAGAAAAAATCCAGTAAAATCACACTTATTCGAGTAGATAGTGGTACACTATTTGGTCCCGTTTTCATCTAATTAAGAAGATATTTTATGGCTGAAAAAAGTTACGATTCCTCCAGTATTAAAGTGCTTAAAGGTCTAGATGCCGTTCGAAAACGGCCTGGTATGTACATCGGCGATACCGATGATGGCACCGGTTTACACCACATGGTATTTGAGGTTGTCGATAACTCCATCGATGAAGCGTTGGCAGGACACTGTTCCAGTATTGATATTAAAATTCATTCCGATGGCAGTATTACTGTTCAGGATAATGGTCGTGGAATCCCGACTGAACAACATGAAGAAGGCAAATCAGCAGCCGAAGTGATTATGACGGTATTGCACGCCGGCGGTAAATTTGATGATAATTCCTATAAGGTTTCGGGTGGTTTACACGGTGTGGGTATTTCCGTCGTAAATGCCTTGTCTGAAAGACTGGTATTAACAATTCGTCGTGGCGGTAAAATTTACCAACAAGAATATAATAATGGCGATCCATTATCGGAATTAAAAGTCATTGGTGATACTGAAGAATCCGGTACTAAAGTAAAATTTTTACCCAGTACCAAAATATTCAAAGATACCACTTATCATTATGACATTTTAGCAAAACGCCTACGCGAACTGTCATTTTTAAACTCCGGTGTTCGAATTACATTAACCGATCAACGTGATGATAAAAATGATGTATTTGAATATGAAGGTGGTATTCGCGCCTTCGTAGAACATCTAAATCGAAAGAAAACGCCATTACACCCAGAAGTGTTTTATATCGACATGGTAAAAGACGATATGCGCGTCGAAGTGGCGATGCAATGGAATGACTCCTATCAGGAAAATATCTTCTGTTTTACCAACAATATTCCACAACGGGATGGTGGCTCCCATTTAGCTGGTTTCCGGGGTGCTTTAACCCGAACCCTAAACAACTATATTGAAAAATCGCCCGCAGCGAAAAAAGCCAAAGTAAATCCAACCGGTGATGATGCACGTGAAGGATTAACCGCTATATTGTCAGTTAAAGTGCCTGATCCAAAATTTTCATCTCAAACCAAAGACAAACTAGTATCGCTGGAAGTAAAAGGTGCTGTTGAATCGGTTGTCGGTGAAAAGTTTACTGATTACCTGGCAGAATCGCCACAAGACGCCAAAGCGATTGCCAGTAAAATGATCGATGCTGCCCGAGCTCGCGAAGCAGCTCGAAAAGCCCGAGAAATGACACGCCGCAAAGGCGCATTGGATGTTGCTGGTTTACCCGGTAAATTAGCTGATTGTCAGGAAAAAGATCCAGCGTTGTCCGAACTGTTTCTAGTGGAAGGGGACTCCGCTGGCGGTTCTGCCAAGCAAGGTCGAGATAGAAAATACCAGGCAATTTTACCGTTGAAAGGTAAAATTTTAAATGTTGAAAAAGCGCGATTTGATAAAATGCTATCATCGGTTGAAGTAGGCACATTAATTACAGCATTAGGCTGTGGTATTGGACGTGAAGAATTTAATCCCGATAAACTGCGTTATCACCGTATTATTATCATGACCGATGCGGATGTCGATGGCTCTCACATTCGAACCTTATTGCTTACCTTCTTCTATCGCCAAATGGTCGAGATCGTTGAACGAGGTCATATTTATATTGCACAACCCCCATTGTACAAAGTGAAAAAAGGCAAACAAGAACGCTACGTTAAAGATGATGCAGAATTAAATCAACACCTACTGCAGCTTGCGATGGGTGGTGCTGAGTTATATGTCAATGATCAAGCCCCTGCTCTTAAAGAGCAGGCCCTTGAATTATTATCAAATCAATACGTGCAGGTAAAAGCAACGGTCAAACGATTAGCTCGTCGTTATAACGAATCAATATTATCAAAATTATTAAACATGCCACAACTCGAGGCAGAATCAACTAAAGAAAAAGTAAATAGCTGGTTTACGGATTTGGTCGAACAACTCAATGCCAGCAGCACCAATGGTGAACAATTTGCCTTTATCGAAGCAAAAGACGGTGATCAAGTTGACTGGACGGTATCCATGGTTATCACTAGGCATGGAGTAAGTACTAACTTCGATTACAGCAATGATTTCTTTAGTTCCGGTGAATACACTTCGATTCACACGTTAGCATCCGAGCTTACCGGTTTAATTGAACCAGGTGCCTATGTTAAACGTGGTGACAAAGAGAGCCCGGTTACCAGTTTTAAAGAAGCCATTGAATGGTTGATTAAGGATGCCGCTAAAGGGCAACACATCCAGCGATACAAAGGTCTGGGTGAAATGAATCCGGATCAACTTGCCGAAACCACCATGAGTTATGAAACCCGGCATTTATTGCAAGTTAAAATCGAAGATGCCATAGCAGCCGATGAAGTCTTCACTACCTTGATGGGCGATCAGGTAGAACCAAGACGAGAATTTATCGAAACCAATGCCTTGAATGTGTCGAACCTGGATGTTTGATTATCACAGCATTAATTAAATGCAGTAATAAGGAGTTCAAGTCCTGTATTATGTAAAAAATAGAATGAACAATTATGTACTGAAATTTTGGTATATTTTCACACTCAAGTACGCTTTTAAAAATTCATAAAGCGATATTGAAGTAATGTCAGTTTATATTTGATATATTTGACGTTGAATTTAATGGAAAAAATAAAATATGTTTTGGGAGTGATTCTAATAACGACTACATTCAATATTTAT
>CAYOHQ010000249.1:0-5292 GCA_964403805.1 uncultured Thioalkalispiraceae bacterium
TAAAGAGATTGCTCTGATCAAAATCAAGTGCTCGTTCGATATCTTTGACGACTTCAGGCCAGCTAATATCCAATACTTTAAGTTTTACATTTTTAACATCACCTATCTGATCTGCTAAAAACCATAAACCCCGCCATGATGATTCTAGTTTTTGAAGTTTAGGATGATGGATGACATGATTCAGTTGTTCGTTAATGATATGATCAATCTCAGATATCGATGCATGAATTGCTAATATAATATCTTCAGTTGATTTTATACTTTTAATCTGCGTATATTCGGTTAACCAGTACAATAAAGCTTTAATTGAATTTTTTTCAGATAAAAATTCTTGAGAATTAGTAACGTAAGATTCTTGTTCATATACATCATCCAAAGAAATAAAATCATTAGACAAGTCTTCGGGTAATAAAGGTGAATTGTGTTTTAAAGAAGGCACAAATTGAATCCATTAAAATAGAAACGGGGATTATTAAATCCCCGTTAATTTTTATCCTGCTTTAGGTATTTTTGCAACTAATCTAAGAGAAGCAGTTAATTCTTCCATCTGTAACCATGGACGCATATATGCAATTGCACTGTAAACACCAGGTTGGCCGGGAACTTCTTTTACCGACACTTGTGCCTCTCTAAATGGAAATTGAGCTTTCATTTCAGCACTGGCACCAGGACTACCGTTAACATAACTTCCTATCCAGTTATTAAGCCATTCTTCAGCATCTGCTGCTTCCATGAATGAGCCTACTTTATCGCGAGCCATAACTTTAAGAAAATGCGCAATACGCGAAGTTGACATTATGTAAGGTAACCGTGCTGAGATAGCTGCATTTGCTGTCGCATCAGGATCATCATAGGTTTTTGGTTTTTGAGTTGTTTGCGCACCAAAAAAAACAGCATAATCAGTATTCTTGTAATGACATAACGGTAAAAAGCCTAATTTACTGAGCTCCGCCTCGCGTCTGTCGGTAATACCAATTTCAGTAGGACACTTTTGATCCATGTCCCCATCATCACTAATAAATACATGAGATGGTAATCCCTCAACTTTACCGCCACCTTCAGCTCCACGAATACTCGTACACCAACCGTATTCTGCAAAAGCATTTGTTAGTGTTGTACCTAATGTATAGGCAGCATTCATCCAGCAATACTCATTATGTTCACTTTTCATCTGAGTACCTTCATTATTTGTTTCAGCTTCTTCAAAATCAAATTCTTCTACAGGTTTTGTTGCCTTCCCGTATGGTAATCGTGCTAAAACTCTTGGCATTGTAAGGGTAACAAATCGTGAATCCTCGCTATCCCGAAAACTACGCCAGCGGATAAATTCAGCAGAGTCAAATATTTTTTCAAGATCACGTGGTTTGGATAACTCAGTGAAACTATCGAAACCAAACATATTTGGGCTTGCAGCTGCTATAAATGGACAAAAACCAGCAGCAGCAATATTAGACATGTTTGTTAATAAATCAATATCATCAGGGTGAGTAGATAATTCATAATCACCAATTAATGCTGCATAGGGTTCACCCCCAGCAATACCAAATTCACTCTCATATATTTTTTTGAATATTTTACTTTGATCAAATTCAACAGCCTTTGTTAAATCTTTACCCAATTCTTTTTTACTAATATCCATTACACGTATTTTTAGTTGCGTGCTAGTTTCTGAATTCATAACGAGGTGGTTTAATCCACGCCAGGATCCTTCTAGTTTCTGAAATTTAGTATGTTGCATGATTTCTGAAAGTTGACCAGATAATGCTGCATCAATAGCAGCTATAGCAGAATTAATTGTTAGTGATAAATTCCTATCCCAAGTTACAGTGCCTTTCATGGCTTCGGCGGTTAGATTTTTTAACAATTCTTCAGTTCTATCTTTTGAAGTTTGTTTTGTTGCACCTATAGCTTGTTCCAGTAAGCTAACTTCAAGAACGTCTACATCTTGATCTTCTAATTGTTGATCGTCATTAGCCATTATTTATTATCCTCATTGTTATTAGATTCATTAACACCAAGTTCATCAGATATAGATGATAATGCATCAGAATCATTCAAAATGGTTTCAAGTATTGTTTCCAATTCGTCTGAGCGGTCTGCTTTTGTTAATAAATCACGTAATTTGTTGCGAGTTTCCATAAGTTTTTTGAGTGGTTCAATTTCGTTTACAATTTTATGTGGCTCAAAATCTTCCATATTCTTAAGCGTTAAACTAACATCAAATTCACCACCATCCTGCTCTAGAGTGTTTTGTACTTTTAGATTCAACTGTGGTGAAATATTCATCATAACATCATTGAAATTGTCTCGATCTATTTTGGAAAATTTTCTATCTTTAAGTGCTTTTTTACTTTCAGTGTTGTCACCTGAATAATCACCCATAACGCCCATAACAAATGGGATTTCTCTTTCAACTACTGCGCCATTTGTTTCAACATCATATGTAATGTGTACTCGTGGTTTGCGAACTCGATTAAGTTTGCTGTGGATGCTCTCTGCCATGATGATTCCTTTTTTAATTTAATTTAATTTAATTTAATGTAATGTGAATATAAAATTATTAACTCTCATCTGTAATTTTTACACCAGTTAAAGATGAAAAATATTCTCTTGATGAATTATCCGGGATTAACTCTCCAATAAGTTCATCTAAAGGCATATTACCCCACTTAACAGCTTTAGCTAACACATATGATATTGGGGAGTGGGGTTCGGTTTTTAAAAAAAAGTCTGATATTTCATGTAACTGCTTAAATGCAGCATCACGAGTATTGATCTTTCCAGATGGGTTTTGACTGATTCCCGGAACAGTGCCATCAGAATTAGTGTCTTCAGCCTGTTCTTCAACAGTTTCAATAGGTAATTTATTTTTTGCAAGGTGTTTTACTGCACCTAAACATCGTTCAAGTACATTTATAATGTTACTTGTTGGTGGGGCAATACTAGAACCACATAATTCATCTAGGCGGCTACTTACTTTTTTATACTCTGAAATGCAAGCAACAATATTATCGCGTAAATTCAAATAGAATTCATCGCTGGTTTGGCTTACAGATTTTTCTATATCCTCAGGTGTGAAACCCAGTTTATCTAGTTTCTCTTCACGGACCTTAATGTCTATAATTTTTTGTGCGTCTAGTGATTGTTTATATTTGAAGAAACTAAATGGACCTGCGTCATGATTTCCTTGTGTAATAGGGATATTTCGAATCGGTGAAATTAAAACACCTTCTGATCCTTCACCATTTAGTCCAGCTAATGATGCTACTCGTGTTAGTAATCCATCCTCATCAGGTAAAGGATATAAACCATCCCAATAACGTTCAATTAATTGATTAGTTAATTTAAAACAAAAGAGTAGGCCATCAAAACCTTGAGTACGAGTCATGGCTTCTATAAACCATGATGAAATTTCTAAATCTTTTCCATGATCGGTTAAAATCGTAGGAGCAATAGAGATAACGGTTTTCCAATGTTCTTTAGCATCAGGTGGAGGGTTATTGCTTTGAGCCGTGTGATCCGAGCTTTCACGAGGGAACATATAATATCTTTCTGCAGCTCTGGCAGCTCTTCTTGCCTGTTTTATTTTTCGATAGATAGAAGATGGGGAAGGGTCTTCTCGAACGTTACTACCAACAGGATTTTCTTCAGAAATTGGATTTAATAATTTATCAAGGTTAAACTTTTCAGGTAGCGCCATGAATATACATTCCTTTGCATTTTAAAAATTATTTTTATTGATTTTTTAACTGATTTGTTAAATCCTATATCTTATTAGATATTAATTCAACTTAATCCATTTTTATTTTTGTTAAGTATGGTTTGTTAATTTTATATTAATATTACTTAAATGTTACTTAGAAAAGAAATCATTTATTAAATTAAAACATGGAAACAACTAGCAGTTATATGTTATTTATATATTACTGTAAAGTACAAATACTTTAAGTGTTTAATTTAGAAGAACGGCAATAATTACTATGAATATATAATGGTAATATAAGGAATTACGTTAAGTGTCACTATCAATTAATATTGTAGAATTTCCTGAAGGTTGTGAAATAAAAGAATCTTCTAAAAATTTTAATAAGCAGGGTGGTACAATCGGTCGCGCTACCGATAATTATTGGATGTTAAGTGATCCTGACTGTTACCTGTCTTCATATCACAGTAGTATCAGTTATCAGGATGGATTTTATTTTCTAGTGGATACTAGTACTAACGGAACATTCTTAAACGGTTCTGGAGAGCCAATAGGACGAGGAAACAAAATTCAGTTACAAGATGGTGATGAGTTTGAATTAAGTGAATACAAATTCAAAGTGGATTTAAACGGTGCAAAGAATATTAGCGATTCTCCATTCCCCGATACCAGCTCTCCTTTTGATCTTCCATCATCGTTTGACACAAGTGATGAGCCATTTAATGCATCATTTTTAGATAAAGACATAAATGTTGAACCAATGCTTAATTCTATTCCACAAGAAACCGATCCACTTGCTGTTTTAGGTAATTTAAACAATACATTTGAAGATGCATCTACTTCGAGTGAATCTGATTATTTTACAAACAATACCACTCATTCAGATCAATCTAATATTATAAATCAGGCAATTGAATGGCCTGATTCACACTCTACTGCAAGTGTGATTCCAGAGGATTGGAATTTAGATGGAAATCCAGTAGACGATGAAAAAGTTAATCAACCTGAAAGCATAAATGAACCGTTACTAAGCACTAAAAATAATGTACAGCTAAACACTAAATTACTCGAAAAACTAAAATTAGAAAATCAACAATTGGATATAGAGTTAAATAAAACTAAACAACAATTAGTGTCAATGCATAAAAAATATAAAAAGTATAAAAATTCTACTACTGTATCAGTTGATTTATCCGTGATAACAGCACTGGGGATGACTGAATATGATTTTAGTGAAGAAAAAATACTAGAAATAAATAAAAAAGCAGGCGAAATTGTTCGTGAAACAGTGTCACGTATGATGCAAGTTATAACATCTAGGAATAATATTAAAAATGAATTTCGTTTAAATGTAACAACAATCAAACCGGTTGAAAATAACCCATTAAAATTTTCCGCGACCGTAGATGATGCCTTGGAGAATATGTTTATACAGGATGGGAATGCATACAAGAAACCTGTTGAGGCAATAGAAGATGCTTTTCAGGGAATAGCAGAACATCAAGTAGCTGTACTTGCAGGAATACGTTCAGCATTTTCAGGGCTTATTACGCGATTTGAACCTAATAAACTTGAAGAACGTTTTGATC
>CAYOHQ010000250.1:0-5285 GCA_964403805.1 uncultured Thioalkalispiraceae bacterium
TTATTATATTTCATGTTAAATAAAATTTTCCAGAGACAACTAACCCGGCTCAAATGGACCTTCTATTTTTAAGGCGCCTACAATTGAACCGGTAATAATAAAATAGGCATCACTATTCAGATCAATTATTTTAATTTCAAAAGGGGACATCTCACCACTGGATAGTAAAAATATTTTAGCATCTTCACCTTCTTTTTGGGCACCAAAGTCAACTTTAAAATCTTCCAGCTCCATTTCTATTTTGGCGTTATCTATAATTTTTCGCTTATGAAAAACCGGATCACCAGCCAACGGTTTCCATTTTTCATTCTTATCCAGCTCTTGAAAATCATATTCTGTTTCTGCAACTGCGACTGCGTATTCTTTGTTTTTTAAAATTGCTTCTTCGCTTAATAATTTTATCAAGGCTGACATTCGTTTGGCATCTATCTCAAGGCGATCCATCCTTCCACCATCACCTATAGATAAAACGACCGATCCCATAACAACTGAAATAACGGCTACTACAACCATTAGCTCGATAAGAGTAAAGCCCTTATTTTTTTTTAATAATTGCATTTCTAATTGTTATTCAATATTCCAGTTTCCGATATCTTCATCACTGGGTTGTTGATCTGGACCTAATGAATAAATATCAATGTCACCATGAACACCCGGGCTTAAGTATTGATAAGGTTGACCCCATGGATCTTTTTTAATTTTTTTGATGTAACCACCTTTAGTAAAATGCTTAGGTTCCGGTGCTCCTGATGGTTTAGTTACTAATGCTTCCAAACCTTGATCGGTACTTGGATATGAAAAATTATCCAACTTATACATATTGGCAGCACCTTCAAGCACACTAATATCACCCTTAGCCCGTGCGATACGCGCTTTATCAGGATTTTTCATAATATTAGGAACAATCGCAGCGGCTAAAATACCCAGGATTACAACCACCACCATCACTTCAATCAAAGTAAAACCACTTTGATACTGTATTTTTTTATTTCCGTATTTTGTATTCATTGTTATCTATACCCTATTAAATTTACAAAGTTATCTTCTGTTTTAACTAATCAAATTATTCATATCAAAAATTGGCAATAAAATTGCGAGCACAATAATTAATACCACAAACCCCATAATTAAAATCAACATTGGTTCCAGCATTCCCATGATGGTTGAAATTAATCCTTCTAATTCTTTTTCCTGATTAATTGATGCACGTTCCAGCATTTCTTCAAGATTACCACTCACCTCACCACTGGCTATTAAATTTGACATCATCGGCGGGAAGTAACCACTCTGCTCTAATGACTTTGCCAGACTAGCGCCTTCTTTTACTTTTTCTGTAGCTTCGGCTACTGCTTTCTGCATTGGAATATTACTTAAAACCTGTGAAGCAATGCGCATGGCTTCCAGCAATGAGACACTACTGGCTACCAATATACTTAAAGTTCTGGCAAATCGTGCTGTATTCACACCACGAACCAACCTCGAAATAACAGGCATTTTTAATTCTATTAAGTGAATTTTTTCTCGTGTGACAGGATTTTTATTCATTGAAATAAATCCCATTACCATCGCAATAACGAGCCCAAGTAAAATTAAAAAATTCTCTCTAATAAAATCACTTGCGGCAATTAACATTTGTGTAATTACCGGTAACTCCTGACCGGTATTATCAAACACGTCTACAATTTGTGGCACAACATAGGTTAACAATCCTATCACAATAGAAATTGCCATCACGGTTAGAATGGCAGGATAAAACAATGCTAATTTTACACGTTGGGTTAGTTGCTGCTTTGCTTCGGTGTAATCGGCCAATCGTTCGAGTACCGCATCTAAATGACCTGAAGATTCACCAGCGGCGACAGTGGCTCGATACAGATCCGGAAAAACATGAGGGTAACTACCAAGACCATCTGCTAGGGTATGGCCTTCCATAATTTTACTTCGAACACCGAGTAACAGGCTTTTAATTCGTGGCTTTTCAGATTGTCGTGCCACTGTTGCAGTCGCTTCATCTAATGGCAAACCACATCGGGTTAGTGTTGCCAATTGCCGGGTCATCAATGCCATATCCGATGCACTAATACCCCTTTTTATCGTAAAACTACTACTATCGGCTCCTTCTGAGGTAGATTCTTGATCAATAACCGGTGTAACAGAATGTGGAAAAAGATTTTGTTCTCGTAATTTTTGTCTTATCTGACGAGCAGAGTCTCCTTCAATAACCCCTTTTTTGGGTTTGCCATTTTTATCATAAGCTGCATATTCAAAAGCTCCCATAAATTAACCATCCCGTGAAACACGGAGTACCTCTTCAAGTGTGGTTTCACCGGCTAATATTCGTCTTATTCCATCACTACGAATACTTTCTGATTTTCTTCGTGCATAATTTTCAAGTTCGTGTTCACCGCTACCATCATGAATCATGGTTCGGAAATTATCATCGATTTCCACCAACTCATAAATACCGGTTCGACCACGATATCCTGAATTATTGCAGTTCTCACAGCCTACCGGTTCATAAATTTCAATGCCTTCTCCGGGTTCTACACCCAAAACAGCAAATTCTGCAACATCCGGTGTTCTGGGAACTTTACAATGCTCACATAATTTTCGAACTAATCTTTGAGCTAACACACCAATTAAACTCGATGACAATAAAAATGGCTCAACGCCCATATCGCGTAACCGGGTTACTGCACCAACAGCCGTATTGGTATGCAATGTTGAAAATACTAAATGTCCGGTTAAACTGGCTTGCACTGCTATTTCGGCTGTTTCTAAATCTCGAATTTCACCGACCATTACGACATCGGGATCTTGTCGTAATATCGCACGCAAGCCTCGGGCAAAACTCATATCGACTTTAGTATTAACCTGTGTTTGTCCAATACCGTCGATATAATATTCAATTGGATCTTCTACGGTCATGATATTGTATTTGCTGTCATTTAAACGTTGCATCCCGGCATATAGAGTCGTGGTTTTTCCTGAACCGGTTGGTCCGGTCACCAATACAATCCCATGAGGTTTATGAATCAAGCGATCCATCATTACCTGGTTTTCCATCGACATGCCCAGTTGAAACAAATCCAGTCGACCTGCCTGCTTGTCCAGTAAGCGCATTACAATACGTTCACCATGTCCGGATGGTAAGGTAGAAACCCGAACATCCACTGACCGTCCTGCAATTCGTAACGATATTCGGCCATCCTGCGGTAAACGTTTTTCAGCAATATCCAGCTTCGCCATAATTTTAATACGTGATGTGATTAAAGGTGCCAAGGCTCTTTGTGGTTGCAGTACTTCGCGTAATACGCCATCAACACGCATTCTAACTATCATTCTACTTTCAAATGGCTCGACATGAATATCAGAAGCATCTTCTTTGATCGCCTGTGTTAATAAGGCATTTATCAAACGAATGATGGGAGCATCGTCTTGTGATTCTAATAAATCTTCAGGTTCCGCAAGCTCTTCTGCAATACTAGCGAGATCAAACTCATCTCCAAGCCCTTCAATCATATCCATTGCCGCATTGGATTTTGACTCATATTTGTCTTGTAGCATTTGATCAAACTCGTCTACAGAAACTTGATGAAGTTCAAGTTTACCAGGCAGAAAACGCCGTAATTCTATTATTGTTTGAGCCGATATATGCGGGCGATGTCGGATATCAATAACGCCATTTTCGGTTGAATTTATCAACACACCATGACGTTTGGCAAAATTATAAAAAAACGCTAAGGGTTTATCTTCAGTGCTTTCTGAATCCGGGTTTTGAACACTAAGGGAATTTAAATCGGTATCCAAATCGGACGTTAATTCTGAATCATCTTCTGATTCAGTAGAAGTTAGACCAGGCTGATTCATATCAGCATTCAAAATACATCACCATTTAAAATGGATTGTTTATTTTTTTGTGAATTTAATTCTTGTTGAAATATTAATTTATCTCGTGCACTCAATTCATTAACGTTGGTTTCATTAATCTCTGGCGGTGCAGAAATTTCGCTTGTGTCATCTATAGACGAACTATTTTCTTTAGGTTCAACAATATTCACACCATCGGAACTTTCATCTGTTGGCTCTTTTCCATACAGTGTCGGTAAGGTTAAGAATGCTTTAAATTCAGGTAATAATGGCGATTCATCATCCGACATCAACTGAACACCGCGTTCTCGAATATCCATTTGTTGGGCACGGATAAAGTTATATTTAGCGCCGGCAACTGAAGCTTGCATGGCTGTATCTTTGAGAATTTTAGGACTCAAAAATAGCATAAAATTACCTTTGGTTTTTGAGGTGGTTTGATATTTAAACAACCAGCCTAAAACAGGTATATCCCCTAATAGTGGTACTTTTTCTTCTTTTTCTACCAACTCCTCTCTAATTAACCCTCCCAAGGCAATTACTTGACCATCTTCAACCATAACACTGGTTTTTATCGATCGATTTGTTGTAATCGGTTGTGTTCCTATAGCACTTCCTTCTAATTCGGTAAGTTCCTGATCGACATCCAGTTTAATCGAATCACCTTCATTAACCTGGGGCGTAATTTTTAATGTTAATCCAACGTCTTGTCGCTCAATTGTTTGAAAGGGATTACCAGGATTTGAACCACCTCCAGCACCTGTGCTAGAAAAACTACCAGTAGTAAAGGGAACATTTCGACCAACCACAATTGTCGCTTCTTCATTATCCATGGTTAGAATAGATGGTGTTGATATAATATTAGTAGATGCATCCGATGCGAAGGAACGTATTAATGCACCAATTTTAGTTACACCCGAGATACTACCGACTAATAACGATAAGCCACTTCCTATCGTGGGTGGCGTTGTTAACAAGCCTTGCAATCCACCACCCGGAGCTAAACCGGAATTAAATGCAGTTACCGGGCCACCAGTAATCTTACCGTTTTCAGTTTTACCGGCGCCCCATAACACCCCTAATTCCATCGCTTTACTCAAGCCCACTGTGGCAACAACCCCTTCAATTAAAATTTGGGCTCGGCGAATATCAAGCTTTTGAATTACAGCCCGTAAACTTCGAAATACATCCGGTGGCGCATGAATAACCAAAGCATTGGTAGATTCATCTGCTTGAATTGATATTTTACTATTAGTTGCCCCGCTAGTCTTTGTTGCTTTTCCTTTTTTACTTAAGTTCTTACCAACACTGGTTAATACTTTCACTAAATCTTTAGCATTAGCATAATGTAAATACACCACGTGCGTTGAACCACCAATATCGACTTTGGTATCAAGATGCGCAATAATTGCCCT
>CAYOHQ010000251.1:0-5273 GCA_964403805.1 uncultured Thioalkalispiraceae bacterium
GTACCGTTTAGTGAGGAAAAATTACGTTCCGGCATTTTACGGGCATTGGAAAAAAGACCAGTTGAGACCGAAGACATTGAGAATTCAATTAGTAAAATTATGAAGCGTGCTCGAAGTTGTGGTGATAGAGAAATAGAAGCCGCGACCATTGGTGAATGGGTGATCAACGAATTACGCGATTTGGATCAAGTGGCTTATGTTCGATTTGCATCGGTTTATCGCAGTTTTCAAGATGTTAGTGCGTTTGAAGATGAAATTGAAAGATTAAAACAAGTTCCAACAGGTGATACTAAAAAACGTCAATTTTCTTTATTACCATCTGAGGATGACGAAGATGCGTAATAGAGTGGAATTGTTAACGTCTAAAAATCAATACGCTAATGATCGTGAGTTTATGGCCCATGCCATCAGGTTAGCTGAGCGTGGTGCTTACACGACACATCCGAATCCGCGTGTTGGCTGTGTTATTGTAAAAAACAATAAAATTATTGGTGAAGGCTGGCACATTGAAGCAGGTAAGGAACATGCCGAGATAAATGCCTTAAATGATGTTGTTGATTCGGGTTCCGATATAAAAGGCGCAACCGTCTATGTGTCTTTAGAGCCGTGCAGCCATCAGGGCAAAACTGGCCCGTGCAGTAGCGCATTGGTAAAAGCAGGTGTTGCTAAAGTTATTGTTGCAATGTTTGATCCAAATCCTCAAGTTTCAGGGCAGGGTATTCAGGAATTAAAAGACAACGGAATTGAAGTTGAAGTGGGTGTGTTACAAACACAATCTGAAAAATTGAATCCGGGTTACATCAAACGAATGAAAACCGGTAGGCCATTTATTCGTAATAAAATGGCGATGAGCCTAGATGGTCGTACTGCACTGGCCTCGGGTGAGAGTAAATGGATTACCTCGGAAGATGCAAGACACGATGTTCATAAATTGCGTGCGCGTAGTGATTGTATTTTAACTGGGGTTGGAACGATTCTGGTTGATGACCCATCGATGACCGTTAGAATCGATGGTCTGGAAAAACAACCACTGCGGGTTATTGTTGATACACATTTGAGTACACCGTTGGATGCTAAAATTTTGGCTCAAGCGGGTAAAACCATTATTTTAACAGCACGGGAAGATCAAGCTGATGTAAAACGGTTTGCCAAACACGGTATTGAGGTTATTACAGTTTTACAAAAAGGCAGTAATCTTGATTTAGATGCAGTGGTTGATTATTTAGGTACACTGGGTATCAATGAAGTTTTGTTAGAAGCGGGTGCAACGCTTAGCGGCGCAATGCTGCAAGCCGGATTAGTGGATGAATTTGTTATCTATATGGCACCGGTGTTATTGGGTAATAATGCCAAAGGATTATTTGGCTTATCTAACATTGAAACAATGAATCAAAAAATAGCACTAAATATTATTGATCAACGTGTTATTGGTGTTGATTGGCGAATAACGGCCACAGTATCAAATAAAAGTATTGAAGGTTAAGCACCATGTTTACAGGAATAATACAAGCTCTTGGCAAAATAGAAACCATTGAAAAACAGGGTGGAGACATTCAAATGCAAGTGGTTAGCAATAAACTGGGTTTTGATGATGTGCAATTGGGAGACAGTATCGCTGTTAATGGCGTTTGTTTAACGGCGGTTGATATGACAAAAAATTCATTTACCGCTGATGTTTCAAATGAAACTTTGACGTGTACTACGTTTGCAGATTTGAACGTTGGCATGGAAGTTAATCTGGAAAAAGCATTAACACCAATGACTCGATTAGGTGGTCATTTAGTCAGTGGTCATGTTGATGGTATTGGAAAGGTTGTTGAACGTTATGATGATGGCCGTTCCGAACGATTTGTCATTGCAGCACCGGCTGAATTAGCAAAATACATTGCTACCAAAGGTTCTATTTGTGTTAATGGCATTAGCTTAACAGTTAATAGCGTTGATGGTGCTGAGTTTAGTTTAAATATTGTGCCGCATACCTTGCAGGAAACTAATATGGATTCCTATCAAAAGGGGACTCAGGTAAATTTAGAGGTTGATGTTATTGCGCGTTATCTCGAACGATTAATGTTAGGCGATACAGCCGCAAGCAAAGGCACAAAAATTGATGAAGCTTTTTTAGCAGCATCAGGATTCATTAAATAAGTTTTAAAAGAGTTAGGACGAATGACATGCAGTTAAATTCGATTGAAGAAATAATAGCAGACATCAAGCAGGGAAAAATGGTCATCTTAATGGATGATGAAGATCGTGAAAATGAAGGTGATCTTATTATTTCTGCGAGTGTTATCAAAGCGGAAGACATTAATTTTATGGCGACCAACGGCCGAGGGTTAATTTGTTTAACCTTAACCCAACAACGTTGTGAAAAATTAAACCTGCCCTTGATGGTTTCTCAAAATAATGATCAACACGGTACTAATTTTACCCTGTCGATAGAAGCCGCACGTGGTGTTACCACAGGTATATCCGCTGGTGACCGTGCTGTAACAGTTCAAATGGCTGTAGCCGAAAATGCAAAACCGCAAGACATTGTACAACCGGGTCATATTTTTCCACTAATGGCAAAACCGGGTGGTGTGCTAACACGCGCCGGTCATACTGAAGCCGGATGTGATTTGGCTAAGTTAGCAGGCCATGAACCGGCTGCAGTGATTGTTGAAATTTTAAATGAAGATGGCACCATGGCACGTCGACCCGATTTAGAAATATTTGCAAAGCAGCACAATCTTAAAATTGGAACGGTTGCGGACTTAATTCATTATCGAATGCAGAACGAAAAAACCATTGAGTGTGTCACTACCTCCAAATTGGTGACTGAATACGGTGAGTTTGTGTTACATGCCTATAAAAATTTGATTGATGAGTGTCTGCATTTTGCGATTGTGTTTGGTGATATTACTAGTACTACACCATTAGTTCGGGTTCACATTCAAAATAGTTTGTGTGATTTATTTAGTAATATCCGTGAAGATTGTGGTTGGCCATTAAACGATGCCTTAAAACGAATTGCAGATGAAGGTCAGGGTGTGCTTGTTATGTTACGTTTGCCTGAATCTACCGATGAATTAATTCAACGAATTAAAAATTATGCAGTTCAGGATGAAAGTGGTAAAGATTTGCCCCAATCATCAAGTGACGATTTAAGAACATTTGGTATTGGCGCACAAATATTGCGTGATCTGGGTATACGCCATATGCGGGTATTAAGTGCACCAAAAAAATTACACGGTTTATCAGGGTTTGATTTAGAAATTGATGAATACGTACAAAGTTAAAAACGAATTAATAAATAGAGGAATAAATAATGTCTAAGATTAAGACAATAGAAGGTGAGCTAACCATTCGAGGAATACGTTTTGGTATTGCTGTGGCGCGTTTTAACAGCTTTGTTGTGGAAAGTTTATTAGAAGGCGCGACTGATGCTTTATTACGTCACGGTGCTGCCGATAGTGATTTAGAAATTATTAGAGTACCGGGTGCCTATGAATTACCGCTAGTTGTTCAGAAGATGGCAAATTCAAAAAAATACGATGCCATTATTGCACTCGGTGCTGTTATTCGTGGTGGTACACCGCATTTTGAATATGTAGCAGGGGAGTGCACTAAGGGACTTAGCCAGGTGATGATGCAATCAGGCTTACCGATTTCATTTGGTGTGTTAACAGTAGATTCAATCGAACAAGCGATAGAACGCGCTGGCACTAAAGCCGGTAATAAAGGTGCCGAAGCTGCTATGTCTGCTGTTGAAATGGTTAATGTACTACGGAAGATTGACTAATTAGCATGAGTAATAAACGAACACGAGCACGACGTTTTGCTGTACAAGCTTTATATCAATGGCAGTTGAGTGGTATTGATGTTGATGATATAAAAAAACAATTTTATGAACAGCATAATTTTAAAAAAATTGATTCCAAATTTTTTGATGAAGTTATTTATAAAATACCATCATTAATTTCCGAATTAGAAAATAAAATTACACCGCATTTGTTGCGCCCTTACGATGAGGTTGATCCCATCGAACGAGGAATTTTATTACTAGGCTGTTATGAATTAGCGCATAGACCGGATATTCCATATCGTGCAGCAATAAATGAAGCTATCGAATTAGCAAAAACCTTTGGTGCTGAAGATGCACATAAATTCATTAATGGTGTGCTGGATAAAATAGCATTTATTGAACGTGAAGTTGAAGTGAATGCGAGATCGAAAAAATCATCTTAAGGTTATTTGATGATGCCTGATTATCAATCCGAACCAGAATTTGAAATAATACAAGGCTATTTCAAAAAAAATAATTCCTCTATTGGTAGTATCATCAAAGGAATTGGAGATGATGCTGCGGTAGTTGATGTTTCTGAACAATCCAATCTTGTAGTATCCATGGACACATTAATTTCTGGTGTGCATTTTCCTGAAAACACCAGCCCCTATGATATTGCAACTAAATCACTAGCCGTTAATCTTAGCGATCTGGCGGCAATGGGTGCAACTCCGTCATGGTTTACGCTCGCGTTAACCTTACCTGATTCAAATTCAAAGTGGCTCGACGATTTTAGCCGCGGATTATTTGATGTTGCGATGCAATATGATATTGAACTTGTTGGTGGTGATACCACTCAGGGCCTAATGAGTATTACTATTCAAGTTGCAGGTTATGTTAATGATGACCAAATACTGTATCGACACAGTGCTCAAATTAATGATGATATTTATGTTTCCGGATATCTTGGTGATGCCGGTGCGGGATTACAGATAGTAACAGAATCGAGTCGAGATAGTGCGGCTAGTGATTACTTGTGCGGGCGATTAAACAGACCAACACCGCGTGTTGCTTTAGGCGAGCAGATAAGACTGTTTGCGAATTCTTGTATTGATGTTTCCGATGGCTTGCTTGCTGATTTAAATCACATTACGAAATCAAGTGACTGTGGTGCAAGTATTGATGTTGCTAATTTACCAATTTCGAATGAATTAACAGACAATTTTAATTTAGAAAGGTGTTATCAATTTGCCTTGAATTCTGGAGATGATTACGAACTATGTTTCACAGCAGCTAAAGAAAATTCTAACGAGATTCAAGCTGTTTCAGATAAATTGAATATTCCGATTACCCGAATTGGAGAAATAGTAACACAACCCGGAGTTAACTGTTTTCTGGAAGGTAAATCGTATGACATTAAAAATAATGGTTATCAGCATTTTAAATAAAATGTAACTAATAAGCGTAATTAGAAAAAAGAGAAGATATAAGGATTTGGAATCGGGAT
>CAYOHQ010000252.1:0-5213 GCA_964403805.1 uncultured Thioalkalispiraceae bacterium
ATAATATAAAGTGGAAAACAGCGAAAATTCGATTATCTCGCTGATATCGAGTGAAATGGAAAATTTATTTTCAAAAATGTGAACTTGAACAACGAGCTTAATGACTTAATTTAGCGCACATTGGGCTTGGCTAGCAACAATTCCTAGACAGAAATTATGTAAATTAGACAAAAATGTCGATCAAATTTATGTTTGATCGGCATTTTTTGTAGCTTATCCGGCTTGGTGAGTAATTCTTCATGGCGTGTACCGGAGCGGTTAATGTTAATTGCCGGTATCAGTAGCTATGTCTGTAACCAGTTTTCAACTTTAAGTCCTGGCACTCTTGAAAATTCCCCGATATTAGCAGTCACAACCGTAAGGTTATTGGCGAGGGCATGTGCGGCAATCAGTAGATCGTTTGGCCCGATTGGGGTTCCCTGACGAGTAAGGTGATGGCGTATTTCTGCATACTGGTGGTCAGCAGGGCGGTCGAGTGGCAAAATTTCCAATGCAGAGAGGATCAAGTTGATACGCTTCACAAGTTTTGCCGAGTTTGACTTGGCTGCGCCATAACGAAGTTCTGCAGCAACAACGATGCTGATAGCAATACTATCCTCGCCGGCTTTAGTGATATGTGCCGCTACTTCGCCCTGTGGATTTCGAACCAAATCAGACAGGATGTTGGTGTCCAGCAAATACCTCAATGATGTGCTCAAAGTTGCACATCATCCAGTGGGGGCAGGTCATCATCAAGATCGGGAAAGGGTTCAGTCAAGGGATCCAGAGTGGCGAGCAGAGCTAGCAACTTACCTTTGCGGATGGGTTCCACAATCAGACGGTCGCCATCCTTGTGGATAATGGCTTCCTCACCTTCCAACTCGAACTCGCGAGGGATGCGTAGTGCCTGGTTGCGCCCGTTGCGAAAGAGTCGGACATGGCGTTCTGAATTTGGCATACAAGTGTCCTCTAGTGACAGCATATGTCTAAGCATATGCCATAGAGGCCGGGATGTCAATATGGCTGATTAGTAGCCAGCACGATTACTATAGAGCGGTTTTTTTATTATCCGTTTATTAATTGAAGCCGTGTATTGCTTTCACTGCATATTTTAACGTTTATTCATCGAATCAAAAAATGCATTATTGGTTTTGCTGGTTTTGAGTTTATCGACCAAAAATTCAATAGCCGCAAGTTCATCCATTTCATGCACGACTTTGCGTAAAATCCACATTTTTTGCAGTTCATCCGGCTTGGTGAGCAATTCTTCACGACGGGTACCGGAGCGATTAATGTTAATCGCAGGATAAACACGTTTTTCAGCAATGCGGCGGTCAAGGTGTACTTCCCAGTTACCGGTGCCTTTAAATTCCTCATAAATCACGTCATCCATACGTGAGCCGGTTTCAACCAGTGCGGTGGCGATTATGGTTAAGCTACCACCATCTTCAACATTACGCGCTGCGCCGAAGAAGCGTTTTGGCCGATGCAGCGCATTGGCATCAACACCACCGGTTAATACTTTACCGGAAGATGGAATCACGGTGTTATAGGCTCGCGCCAGACGAGTGATAGAGTCGAGCAGAATAACCACGTCTTTTTTGTGTTCAACCAGACGTTTGGCTTTTTCAATCACCATTTCTGCAACTTGCACATGGCGGCTGGCAGGTTCATCAAATGTACTGGCAATCACTTCACCTTGTACTGAGCGCGACATTTCGGTCACTTCTTCAGGACGTTCATCAATCAGTAATACGATCATGTGAATATCCGGATTACTGTGGGTAATCGAGTGTGCAATATCGTGCAACATCATGGTTTTACCGGCTTTGGGTGGTGATACGATTAAACCACGTTGACCCATGCCAACAGGTGCTGCTAAATCAATCACACGGGCTGTTAAATCTTCGCTACTGCCATTGCCTTGTTCTAATATCAGGCGCTCATTTGGGTGTAATGGTGTCAGGTTTTCAAACAGGATTTTGTGCTTGGCATTTTCAGGGGAATCAAAGTTAATTTCATTCACTTTTAACAAGGCAAAATACCGTTCACCGTCTTTTGGCGGTCTGATTTTGCCGGCGACGGTATCACCCGTGCGTAAATTAAATCGGCGTATCTGGCTCGGTGAGACATATATGTCATCAGAACCGGCTAAATAGGAGCTATCGGCTGAACGTAAAAAGCCAAACCCATCTTGCAGAATCTCTAAAACACCACTGCCGTAGATGTCTTCACCCTTTTTAGAGTGGGCTTTTAATATGGAGAATATAATGTCTTGTTTTTTAGCACGAGCGGTATTTTCGACGCCCATTTCTTGTGCTGTTTGAATAAGTGACGGTACGGGGGTTTGTTTGAGTTCTGTGAGATTCATGATTGCTCTGATTTTATTTGGTTGAATTTAAGGGGTTTATAAACGCATTAATGCGCATAGTGTTGAAATTTTTTTTCTGAAATTAGTTTTTTCTTTATTCTTAAATATGAGTTACGTTTGTGAGGATGCCTATCATGTAGGCTTAGTTGTTAAACAGAAATCTTTATATAGGATAAAGATAGTTATAACTGATTTAGTAAAAATAACACTAAATTCACGCTACGTCCAGTATTGAAACGGAATGTTTCGCTGTTTTGCGACCAGATGCTTCTTTCGATAGCATCTGGTTTCGCGATTATATATTACTGTCAATAAAAGCAGTTAATTGCGATTTAGACACCGCACCCACTTTTGTCGCTTCGACATTACCACCTTTAAACAGCATTAATGTCGGGATGCCGCGAATACCGAATTTAGGCGGTGTCAGCGGATTTTCATCGATATTGAGCTTGGCGATTTTTAGTTTACCGGCATATTCAGTGGCAATTTCGTCTAGTATTGGCGCAATCATCTTACAGGGGCCGCACCAATCTGCCCAATAATCTACCAGGACAGGTTCTCCGGACTTCACTATTTCTTCATCAAAAGTGTCATCAGTGACAAACACGATTTTATCGCTCAAGATTGTTCTCCCATTACATTTATTTATTGTAGTCGTTAATTAAAAAATTATCGCATATACCAACTTTAGTCTTACGATTTAGTAATAATTTACTCTATTCTCTATTTTGTGCTTATCTGGCTTTAGTTTTCAAGTCCTGTGTAACAAAAGCTGTTATGCTGCTCAATAATGTCACAACAACACTTAACAAAATCCAAATTTACTGACTTTGAGCTCAAACCCGAGATTTTAGCGGGGTTAAACCAGGCCGGTTATCTAAATTGTACACCAATTCAGGAAAAATCTTTGCCCTATGCTTTAAAAGGGCAAAATATTACCGGGCAAGCTCAAACTGGCACCGGTAAAACAGCGGCATTTCTGGTAGCGTGTTTTCAATACCTGCTAACTCACCCAAAGTCAGATCAATCTGGTTCGTCATCAAATAAAACCCAACCGCGCGCTATTATGATTGCGCCAACGCGCGAATTGGCGATTCAAATCCACAAAGAAGCTGTTCATTTAAGTGGGCCATTAGACTTTAAAATGGCCTTGGCCTATGGCGGCACGGGATATGAGCAACAAAAACAAACAATATTGGATGGCACCGATATTTTAATCGGCACGCCGGGTCGCATTATCGACTATTTCAAACAAGGTGTATTCGATTTAAAAGCAATTCAGGTGATGGTGCTCGATGAAGCCGATCGCATGTTTGATTTGGGTTTTATTAAAGATATTCGTTATTTACTGCGGCGTATGCCAGCACCCGATAAGCGTTTGAATTTAATGTTTTCTGCAACATTATCACACCGGGTTAACGAACTTGCTTACGAGCACATGAATAACCCGCAGCAAGTGATTGTTGAATCCGAAAAGATGACCGCAACGGGAATTACCGAAAAGGTTTTTTACCCCTCTAAAGAAGAGAAAATTCCGTTACTGCTCGGTTTATTAAACAGTATGGACGCCACGCGAACCCTGATTTTTATTAACACCAAACGCACAGCAGAAAATATTCATGCCTGGTTAAAAGGTAATGATTGGGACAGTGAAGTATTATCCGGCGATGTTCATCAGAAGAAACGCGTGCGTATTCTGGAAAAATTTAGTACAGGTGATTTAGCCATTTTAATTGCAACCGATGTTGCTGCCCGAGGCTTACACATTCCCGATGTGAGTCACGTTATTAATTTTGATTTACCGCAGGATGCAGAAGATTACGTGCACCGCATTGGTCGAACCGCGCGAGCCGGTGCAACCGGAGATGCCATTAGTTTTGCCTGTGAAGAATATGTTTTTTCCTTACCGGATATCGAAGAGTATATCGGTCATAAAATTCCGGTGGACAGTATTTCTGCTGAATCATTAGCTGAGCCAAAACCACGTGCTAAAATCGAACGTTTAAATCAAGCACCGCGCCACAACAAAAAAGGCGCTTCAAACCAAAAACGCCGACCGTATAAAGGTAAACGACCGGCTTCTAAAAGTTGATTCCTATTTATTCCGCAAAATAATCCAAACACGCCCTAAATACGACTTCCGGTTTAATTGCCGACAAGCCTTGTTCCGGGTGTTGTGTATCTTCTGCTCGCAACACCGTAAATTGATCGTCCGCCATAAACGGTTGGCAGTCACTTGGAATGTGTTTACTAAATAGTGTAATTATTTTTGTGTTAACTGCGGTAGCGATATGCATTGGACCAGAGTTCGGGGTAATTAATAAATCGTAACGCGCCAGTGTGGCTTTATAGCGTTCAAAATTTAACGGCGGGCATTGGAATAAAGTCGCGCCGTTACTTTGTTGTTGAATGGTTTGTCCTATTGTTTGTTCTTCGGGGATTAAATCCATCATGATTTTAATATTACGATTGTGATCAACTGCAAATTTCTGAATCAGTAATGCCAGAGCACTCCAATGAGCTACCGGCCAAACTCGATGATGTGAACTTTTCTTCGCCCGACCAAACGATTTTGCCAGTCCACTGAATGACGGGTGAAAACCCACAACAAAATCGGAATCGGTAATTTGTAATTTTTGTAATTGTTTTTTTGCATCATTTATTGCCTTGTCCGTAAGCACTAACTTCAAGGGGAACGCCATTTTAGTAGCCGTATTTTCAGGGTTAACCAGATTTAAACAATATTGTGAGTAATGAATGCTTTTATCGTCAGTGGATTGCAGTGCATGAATTTTGGAATCGAGATGATTAAATAAATTTAAAAAGCTGGGGTTGGATTCAAAGCAATAAATGTGATCATAAT
>CAYOHQ010000253.1:0-5190 GCA_964403805.1 uncultured Thioalkalispiraceae bacterium
TGTTGCATTTTATAGGAATAATACCAATGCTGTATATGTTCCGGCATTTAAATTATGCATTGCCAGTATTAATTGTCGGAAGCATCTTTGCTTGTTTAAATAATATATTTTATTTGTATTTGAGCGGCTCTTTTGGTATTTATAGTCACTTATTTTCTGGCCCGATGACACTCTTATTTTGTATTTTTATTATTCCTGTTATATTAAATTTTAGGTTTACTAAAATAATTAAAGTTGTTCTATTTATTATTCTAATTTTAAGTATTATTAGTATATTTAATATTGGATCACGAAGTGCATTTTTGGCGATAGTATTGCTAATGGTGTTTTACACATTTGTGTATCTAAAAGGTCGAAATCGAATATTCGCTGCAATTGGTATTGTTATTTTGAGCTTTGGTTCTTATTATGGCAATGATAATGTTAAAATGAGAATTGATAAGGTTTCTCATGGTTTATCAGAATACATTAATGAACCCAATCCAGGATTAGCAACTGCAAAATTTGACCAAGTTCATGATATAGCTGCAAGATTGGAAATGTGGCGTGCTGCTCGATTCTTCTTTGTTGAGAATCCAATTTTGGGATTTGGACCAAATGAGTATAAACACGAGATCAAGATATTAATAAATAAGAAATTAATAAATTCAGTTGCAAAAGCATCACACCCACATAATGCCTTTTTTATGGAATTGTATTCAAAAGGACTTTTAGGATTAATTGCAATGTTGATGGTTCTTTATTATCCGGCTAATATCTTTATTAAATACTATAAAAGTAAACCTGTTGAGTCTGTATTGGGACTATCGATAATAATCTCTTTTACGGCATTCTCATTAACTGAATCAGCAGCATTTAATAATAATAATTTTTCATCCATGATGTTAATTTATATTTCTATTGTATTTGTTTCGATTTTTCAACAAAAAAATGAAACAACGAGCTCTTAACATGAGTAAATTATCAGTTATTATTTTAACCAAAAATGAAGAAGATAATATTTCAGCTTGTTTAGAATCTGCCAAATGGGCAGATGAAATTATTTTATACGATAGTGATAGCACTGATAATACAGTAAAAATTGCTAAGGAATCAGGCGCTAGTGTGGTGGTTGATTCAAAGTGGGAAGGTTATGGCAAGCAGCGAATCAAGGCACAGCAGCATGCAACTTGCGATTGGATTTTAATGTTAGATGCTGATGAAATTATAACGCCTGAACTTAAAGTCGACATTCAGCAAAAAATAGAGTTCAATAATACTTCCGTTATTTATGCTATCCCAAGACTGTCATTTTGTTTTGGCCGTTTTATTCACCATAGCGGCTGGTATCCTGATTATGTTTATCGACTCTATTCCAAAGAAAAGACGCAATACAATGATTCTATGGTGCATGAAAAATTACTAGTTCCTGATTCTATGCAGATTGAGAATTTAAGCTCTGATTTATTGCACTATACCTATAAAAATTTGAATCATTATTTAGTGAAATCGGCTCATTATGCGGAAATATGGGCAATAGATAAATACAGCCGGGGTAGAACAACAAATTTAACTACTGGTGTCTTACACGGAATAGGTTGTTTTATTAAAATGTATATTTTACGTAGTGGTTTTCTGGATGGAAAACAAGGGTTTTTATTAGCATTGTTGTCTGCTCATTCAACATTTGCAAAATATGCGAATTTATGGACACTTCAAACTAAAAGTGAAATTTGAATTATTTAAAAGCTAGTTATTTATCCTTAGAAAGGTTAACTATAAAGCTGTAAATTACTGTTACTATTTTTTCAATATCAATGCTCGACATATCTTCACTGTTTTCCAGTTCAGGCGAAAAAGCCAATAATTTATTATTTGAATTTAGTGTTTTCCAGCGTGTAGCCGTAGCTGATCGCCTTTTAGGATAAAATCCTGCGGTTGGGATATCCAAAGCACCAGCAATATGTAAAGGGCCGGTTGAGCCACTAATGAAGTAATCTGCGATTGCTATGTGTTTTGTAAATTCTAATAAACCGCGATCAGAAATATAGCGAACAAACTTTACTGATTTTAAGTGCTCGATTGTTTTCTCGACGTTTACAGTATCTTCAGGCCCTTGGCATAAAATAAATGTTGCCTGTAGTTGAACGTATAATAAATTAATCAATGTGGCGTATTGAGTGGGGGATAAATTATTCGCTGATCCACCTGAACCAACATGAACAAATATCAGTTTATCTTGATTATCAATAGTAAACTTTGAACAAAATAGATCTTTAGTCTTAGTAATCGTATTATTGTCAAATTTAAGTATTGGTTTTTTAAAATTATTTTCGAATTTTATATTGTTTACTTTTAAGTAATGTTTAACTAAATCAAGGTTGTATTCAAATTCCGGCTTAAGCGATTGAGAACGGCGTTGGCGTAGTTTAATATTATAAAATAATTGATCAATTTTAGTAGCTGGTGCTACTCGATATCG
The DNA here is from genome assembly GCA_964403805.1 of uncultured Thioalkalispiraceae bacterium. Taxonomy (GTDB): domain Bacteria; phylum Pseudomonadota; class Gammaproteobacteria; order UBA6429; family Thiohalophilaceae; genus CAYQUC01. The sequence continues at coordinate 2,462 of CAYOHQ010000253.1, forward strand.
AATTTTTGAAAATAATAAAGCAATTGCCAATGTCGTGGTAGTAAACAAACTGATTGAGGCAGTAATATTATGATGTTTAATAGCCTGGATGATATTTTTAATTGTTGTAATTTTAGACTTGGATGTTGGTATTGTAATTATTTCATCTATAGCGTCACAAAGCTCTGCAATTGGTTTAGTATACTCTTGAGTTAAGGCTATTATCTTCGCGTTGGGTAGCGTGTTTTTTAGTAAAATAAAACTAGGAAGTGATAATACAAAATCGCCTAATTTGTCTGTTCGACAGACCAGAATATTATGTGGCGCTATTTTAATATTATCTTTTGTCATGTGTTTATTATAAAGTATTGTGTCATTTATTGTATTGCAAATTCCAGTCTATCGACATAATATGATAAATATCGAGATTAAAACCCATTAAATAGTGAAATCATATTGAATATTTTAATGCTATGTTTATCTCCCGGTAGAGGGGGACTAGAGTTATATGCTCAGCGATCGACTGAAATTATAAAAGAACTTGGACATAACAGCGTTACTGTGTGCTCATCGGAATCTACGTTATTTCAAATTAACTCAGAGTCAGTTACTGACAAGTTTTACACTCTTAAATTACGCTTTCATTTATTACCATTATTAGCCGCATACAGGTTAGCTCGGATCATTGATTCCAATGAAATAGATATTATTAATATTCACTGGAGTCGAGATTTCAATGTCGCGGTATTTGCGAAACTATTGTGTTCACGAGAAGTTAAACTAATATACACGCGGCATATGGCTATCACTCGTTATAAAAATGATCTTTATCATAATTTTTTATATCACCATGTCGATTGTTTTGTGGTTATTACAAAACAATTAAAGGCTGAAGCACTAAAATTTTTACCGTTAGCAGAATCAAAAATTAAATTATTGTATCATGGTGTAAAACTGGCAGCGTCGGATTCTAGTATGATAAGTTGTGATAATTTTAAAATTACCAGTGCAAGTCAAAATTATCTAAACCTTGCTATTTTTAGCCGCATTGAACAAGGCAAAGGGCAACATTTATTAGTTGAAGCAGTTAAAGAACTAAGAATTAAAAATAAAGAAATACATGTCACTATTGTTGGGCATGTTATGAATGAGGCTTATAACGACAAATTAAGAAAATCGATTGATAGTTATCAATTAGAAACGCAATTTCATTTTTATCAATTTATTGACCAGGCGTCGTTATACATGCGCTGCTTTGATGTTATTGCGCTAACCACTAGCGCCGAAACTTTTGGATTAGTATTAATTGAAGCTATGCAGTCCGGTGTGGCTGTTATTGGCAGTAATGCTGGTGGGGTACCTGAAATTATTGAAAATGATGTAACTGGCTTATTATTTGAATCAGGTAGTGCAACAGACTTAGCGGATAAAATTGAAAAATTGTATGATGATGCAAGTTTTCGTATACGCCTGGCAGTAAACGGTAAAAAAACCGTTACTGAATTATTTTCAGAAGAACAACATAAACGCAAGTTGAACGATATTTTTATTAATGTAACTAATCAGAATTAATAATTTTATCTACTGCTGAAAAAGCGTTGTCAACCGATGGCGCTTCCCCTGAAACATCAAATACTGCGATGTGTTTATCAAAGCGGGGATAATAGCGAAAAGGTAATGATGCCATGAATAACCCGACAGTTGGTGTATGGTAAGCAATCGCCATATTTCGAATACCGGTATCATTGCAGATTATCAAATCAGCATTAGCAACACATGCTTCTTCTTTATCGGCAACACTATTTTCAGTTTGCTTCACACCTTCGAGTAAGGTAACGCTGGAAGGATCAATGATTCCCTGCATAATATCGTTTGCAATATTTTTTTCCCAATCTGATATCCCGGTAAGTAAAACTATTTTATGGCTTTTTATGGAACCAGTCATTTTATTGATTAATTCAATAAAATATTCTGTTGGCCAGCATCGGGTAGGCGTGGATGCTGTTGGAAATATAACAATATAGGGGTCTTTATAGACAGCTTCGTGTTTGGGTAAACCATAATTCAGAGGCCATTGATAATCAAATCCAAGAACAGCAAGTTGATCTAAAAAAGTTTCACCCTCATACTTAAAAACAGTACGATAAACGGCTACATCAAATAACAGTTTGTGTATGTTACGATGTATGAACCCTATCCGAAGCTTGGCTTTGTTTAAAAAGCTAAGCATAAATGAACGGGTAGTTGCAGTTAGATCAAACACTAAATCGTGATTTCCAAAATCCTTGTAATTTTGGATTTGTTTTTTCATTGATACTTTGTTATTTGCTGCATTAGTGACATGAATTTCGTCAACCAGATCAACTGGTGCTCCCCGGGTATAGTTACTTGCTAAACCGAGTGTAATTTTTGCATTTGGACAATATTCTCTTAAGGTAATCAGAAATGGTCGTGTCGCCATCAAATCACCTAGCGCGGCATGTTTAATAACACCAATAGTTTGAATTTTTTCAAGATCCAACTGCGCCGCTTTTTGTTTTGCCTTTTTACGAGTCCAAACACCTTTGTCTAACCAGAGTTTCATATCAGATACCTTTTAATTTAATATTGTTACTATTCATTGTAATTAGTAAAAAGAGATAAAGTGAGGATTTGGAACTGCTATAGCCCAATCAAGACCGTGTGCCGCAGGACGCGGCACCCGAGCAAGCCATGGATGGCAGTGTTTTGCGTGTCTTGATTGGGCTATA
>CAYOHQ010000254.1:0-5154 GCA_964403805.1 uncultured Thioalkalispiraceae bacterium
GATGAATGGCAAGAATGTAGTTTTAACAGTTTAAGAAAAGGTGATATTTTTTATTTTCTAGAAGGTGATCAGGAAGGTCCATTTTTAACCGCGAAAACAGATGCTGAGTTACGACCTTCTGCAAAAGATGATTCAAAGATAATTTGGCACATAGAAACTGAGGCAATAAGTGATGATAATTTTCTGTAACATATAAGATTGACAATTTTATTTTTCAGGGAGCTGTGGTTTTAGCCCAGCCATAGCCTTTAGATTAAATTGTTTACCTATAGTTAGTTCGTTTAGGATTACTGCCTCGTGAATTATTTGTTCTGTCTGAGCCTTCCCGGTGTTTACTGCGCGCTTCTCTGGCAGTATCACATTCAGGTAAATTATCATATTTACGGGCAGTATAATTACCGGCATTACCGCTAGCATCACCGTAACTCTTATAGTAACTATTGCATGATGCCTGGCTCTTACCTTCTTTCACACAATTTTTTATAAGCGTTTCACGCTCCGGGGCTAATTTAGCTTCACGAGCGGCATTACAGGCGGCATCAAGTTTAGGATCGGTTGCTGCGAAAGTCAGTGTTGGTAAAAGAAATAAAAAAATTAATATTAAATATTTCATCTATATTCTCCTTACAAATCCTGTATTAGTTTCTCTATACTGTAATATGTATTTGTCCAGATTTAAATATGAAATTGCTTAATTTTGATTGTTTTCGATTTTTTATGCAATGTTATCAGTGACATCACGGTAGTGGCTAACACAGTTTCTACCATTATCTTTGCTGTAGTACATAGCCTTATCGGCATATCGATAAAAAGTCTCTGTTTGTTCAATACTAAGTGTGTTATCCGGAATGGTAATAATGCCAAAACTACCAGTAATAGTATGAATTTTATTTTTAAAACGAAATTCGTGTTGTTCAATTGATTTTCGCAAATTTTCAGCCATAATTTTACTGTCTTCGAAATTAGTTTGACGGCATAAAATAGCGAATTCTTCGCCTCCTATTCTAAAAACTACATCTGAAGCTCGCATATTGTTTTTTAAAATAGTCGCAATATCCACTAGCACTCTATCACCCTGGACATGGCCAAATTTATCATTTATTGATTTAAAATGATCAATATCCAACATGATTAAACTTAAAAAATTATCATGACGAATAGAAAATGCATATTCAGTTTCAAGCATGGTATCAAAAAAACGGCGATTAAATAGCGTTGTTAAGTTATCTGTTGTTGATAAACGTTGTAGTTCTTCATTTTTTATTTTTAACTCACGTGCTTGATTCTGTAGCTTTATATTTTGTTCTTTAACCTCATTATTTGAAAAATCGATTTTGGAATATAATTCAGTAGTTATGGAATTAAGGCTGCTCCCCATATTATTAAATGAGTCTATTAGTTCTTTAATTTCTTTAGGTACAAATCGATATTTTGATACTGGATCTATTGGCATAATAAATTTATGTTTATCGGCATCTGAAAATTTAGTGGCTGTTACAACAGAATGAATCGGGCGAACTAAAAGTACCGATAAAAACCAGCTAATTAAACCAGCGACGGTAATACCGGTTATGATTATAATTAATGCGGTATTTTGAGTACTTCGAGCATGTTCGAGTAATTCCTCATAGGGTTGTGGCACCATAACACCCCAACCGGTTTTAGGGACGACAGTATAACCTGCAATAACATCGCCTTTCATGGCTGGTGTATAAAAAAGTGAAACTCCAGTTTTCCCTTTCATCATTTGTTTTACCGGCGGTAAGAAACTCATATCTTTCATGGATTTAACCCAGTCAGCTACGGGATGCGCAATAGCACGACCGGTTCTGTCTACTATCGCAACGTGCCCACGCCGCCCGAATGATATTTGTTTTTGTGCATCTTTTATATAGTTTGTTGATAATGCTGCAATTGCAATTTGATTTCCTGATATTATTTTGATTAAAAAAAATGTTGTTTCATTTTCACTAGTGCGAATTAAATCGGTATAAGCTATTTTATTTGTGGCCTTTGATTCGGTAATGGCTTTTTGTAAAAATGGCCATATCGCTTTACTGACATTTGGATTTTTTGACTCAGGAATTTCAGTTTTAATAATACCATCGTAATCGGTGACACAAATGAAACGAATATCCAGAGATTTTAAATTTTCGGTCATTCCTGTGATTTTATTTTTTTGAATCAAGTTGGCAATAGCAAGATTAAAACTGCTCTCTACATCCATTACATAACGATTTAGATCTCGTGTAATGTTTTTAGCGACTAATAGATGTTTTTCTTCTACTGTTTTAACTTCATGGTCTAATGCAACACGTTGCACCCAATAGCCAAGTATGATAACAGGTAAACTCGCTATGAGTGTAAATGTTAAAAATAAAATATGTTGCAATTTTATATTAGAGAACAAATTTTCATCCTGGTAAGTGTATTAATGTTACCTAAAGAATAATATAAATTTGGCTAGTGTCTGTAATAGTTACAAAATAATTGTATAGTTAACTTTATACCCGTATATTAATTATTGAATTACCCAACGTTGGGAAACGCGACATTATGATTTATCCCAATTGCAATTTTTGGACATCTTTATTTCGTATTGGGATTCACCTCACATTACTCAAACATTAATAAGTTGAGGGTTTAAAAACGGCGACTAACTTGCGATTTCGGTTGAAACTCAGAAAAATAAAACACAAGAATAATAGGCAATTAAAGAATTTTTTATGTAAACACGTTTATCTGTATCGGTTTTAACTACCTTTTTCACCATAGAAAAAATAAATCATTCCTGTGCTTTGCTCATTGAGTTAATTATTACTTTGCAGTTATTGGTGTCGTAATTTTGAAAGCATGTATTTTTTGTACAATTAAGCCAATATTTGATCATTCTATATGCAATGCGTTAAGTGACAGTTTTATAAAATTGCATGGTTTAACATAAAGGGAGTATATTGTTAATTTTTTAGCTTCGATGGATAGCACTAAAATCATGGATGATTTTCTAAATGTATTTTTCAATAAATATCCATTTATTGTTAAAGCAATATCTGAAATTAAGTGGCTTCGACATTTTTTTAGCAACTATTATGTTAATAAGCTGGCTAATTCTGCTAAACCACGTCCACGTGCTTATTCACTCGCATCAACCTATACGTCCTGGAAATCATTAACTGATAAATCATTTACGGGGCGGCATCTTCCAGAATCTCAAAAAAATGGTAATGAACCCGACGTTAAAGAAATAGTCGATTTATGGCGTAGGGTGGATAATAAAGAAATCCCATCGCTTGATACTAGCATGCTGTTTTCATTTTTTGCTCAATGGTTTACAGACAGTTTTTTAAGAACGGATTTTCGTGACCGGCGTAAAAATACCTCAAATCATGAAATTGACCTATGTCAGATATATGGGCTTAATGAAGAAGCAAGCAATGCACTTCGTTCCAGGAAAGACGGAAAATTAAAATACCAAATTATAAATGGAGAAGTTTTTCCACCTTATCTTTTTGATGTTGAGAAAACGACGACAAAAAACTGGGTTTTTGCAAGTGAAGAATTTGAGAATCTTCATCCGAGAGAGGCACTTAAATTTATTTTTAGCAATGTACCCGAAGATAGATTAAAACGAATGTTTGCAGTTGGTCTCGAGCATGGGAATTCTACAATAGGCTATACTGTTTTAAACACCGTTATGCTTCGTGAGCATAATCGAATTTGTGAGCAACTTAAGCAAGATAACGCATTATGGGATGACGAACGCTTATTTCAAACAGCCAGAAATATTATGATTGTTTTATTATTAAAAATAGTAATGCAAGATTATGTTTCACATATATCAACAATTGATTTTCCTTTTGAGCCCTCTTTTGGCATGCCAGAGAAACAAGGATGGTATCGAAGTAACTGGGTTACGCTTGAATTTAATCTTTTATATCGCTGGCACTCAATGGTACCTGAAATTTTTAATATTGCAGACAAGGCACTAAAACAGGATGAGTTGCGTAGCAACAATCCACTAGTAACTGAAATGGGAGTTGGAGCCGTTATTACAGCAGCTTCTCGTCAAACTGCCGGACGTATTGGATTGCAAAATACACCATATTTATTTTTTGAGCCAATACCAATAGGCAATGATACGCGAAGTGTGATGGAGCGATCTATTGATATGGCACGAGATGCTAAATTACGATCATTTAATGATTATAGAGAGGCATTCAGTTTACCTCGCATAACAAGTTTTAATGATTTAACAGAGAATAAAAAATTACAAAATAAACTTCAGAAACTGTATAACAATAATATCGATGACGTGGAATGGCATGTTGGGATTTTTGCTGAGAGACATCGTCCGAATGCCATGTTGGGTGAATTGATGACCCATATGGTTGCTTTTGATGCCTTTACTCATGCGTTAACAAATCCACTTTTGTCAAAATTTGTATTTAATAAAACAACATTTACTGAATATGGATTATCTCTTATAAATACTACTGCTAAACTTGACGATATTGTAAAACGAAATATTAGTGACAATACTACTGTTACAGTTAATTTTAAAACAACGGTAAAGCCGCCTGGCGGTTATGGACTACCACTAATTGGTGTTATCTATGATACTGTTGATTTTTTATTTGTTTCAGGCTGGAAAAACTTTTTTATAAAACGGCAGGAGAAGTACCAGAGTTCGGTTTTTAAAGTTAATTTATTTATGAAGACTATCGCAATTCTTGACTTTGAGGCTTTTGAGCCTCTATTCAATTGGGATGGGCGATTAAAAAAGGATTATGGTTTTGGATGGGCTGTTCCTCCTAATGCATTAGTTGGTGGTATTGTTCCAAGTGTTTTTCAACAAAACCCTGATCATGAAAAATACAAATCATTGTACATTTCAATATTGAAAAAACAGGCAGGTACATTTGAATCTGTTTTTAATAGCGTCTTTACTGATTTTAGTGAACAGTGGGTAATTAAAAGGCAATTTGACTGGGCAGTTGAGCTGGAAAGAATGAGTGCTGCATTTGTATTTGAATGGTATTTTGGTAGTCGGCCCGATACAGATAAAGTGCGATACCTCTACAATAATATTTTTGGGCATAAACCTTTAACATTGTTAAAACTTATTCCCTGGTCATCTTTTAATAAATCCCGTCC
>CAYOHQ010000255.1:0-5098 GCA_964403805.1 uncultured Thioalkalispiraceae bacterium
TTGTGATGTTCTGTGTGTTGTTTTCTCTTTGTTTTATTTTTGTTCTAGTTTTTTATAGCTTACTATGGATAGTTATAAATATATATAGCTATATTTATAATTTATGGTAAATAGGGTTTAATATTAGTTTTAAGTTGTTAAATTTACCTAAACGCAGTTCACAAAACGGATTTATGACCTGATAAGTGAGTCACAAAATGAACAAAAAACCGGCTAGAAGCCGGTTCAAAAATCGATTTGTCATGCTTATTTTGTATTCAAAATTACGAAATTTACTGAAAGCTAAATCCGTGATTTATTACTTATTCCAACTTGAATCACGAGCTGAATGTTGAGGTTTGGATTTATGACAGGTTCCGGCACAATCACGAAGCGCCGCAACACTCAAATTTTCATGTTTTTTCGGAATATATTTGCTTCGATGACAACCACCGCAATCTGGGCTCAGACCTTGATCTTCCCATTGGATGGATTGGTTATTCGATTTATGACAATTTTTGCATCTCAATCGAGAGCCATGATCAGGATAATTGCCACTGTGGCTGTATCGAACTGGTTTCCAACCACGGTCTGTGTGGCAAGTATCACATTGCGCTGTGGTCGTGAAATGGCCACTATTTTGACCAGTGGCGGTGCGGCCGTTATGACAATTAGAGCAAGTTCCTGCAGCACCATCATGGCTAAAGCTTGCCGGTTTCCAGGCTCGGGTTTTGTGGCAAACTTCACAACTGGCACTGGTTTGCACGTGGCCACTACGTGGTTTACCAGTTGCAGTTGAGCCATTATGGCAACTACTGCAATTACTAACGATATTATCATGCACAAACTTCGCCGGACGCCAACCACGAGTACTATGGCAACTATCACAGGCACCGGTTGTCTGGATATGGGAGGCTGATTTACCACGCGCTTTGGAACCGTTATGGCAGGTCGAACAAGCCTGGGTCACATTATCATGAATAAAACGTGCAGGACGCCAGCCAGCAGTACGGTGGCAATCATCACATAAATTACTACTCGCTACATGCCGGATATTTTTACCAATAGCAGAACGATTATTATGACAGCTGTAGCAACTGCCATTGATTGAGGCATGATCAATCCGTGCACCTGTCCACCGATTTTCCGTATGGCAGTTATCACACGACTCGTTGCTCTTGATGTGTGTTGTTGGGGTTTTTGAAATAGCGATATTGCTCGATGCCGAATGACAACCAATGCATTGAGTGGGTGTGCCCTTAAATAAGCCTCGGTTATGGCAAGTTGCACATTTCGCACGTTGATGTGCGCCATTAAGAATGAAGTTAGTCTCAAAATGATCAAAATTCTTACCAATAGTGACAGCCTGAACAGCCTGAGCAGGAATCAATAATACTATTAGCATTAGTAATTGTTTTAAATACAATTCTAGCTGTGGCTTTGCACAATAAATAATAATAGTAACGGTAAACTGAAGCATTAAAAATACCCTTGGTTTTGAGAATGAGTTGGTTTAATTACTCTCTTAAATGTCATTAGCGACCACAGCGCAATTCGCTTAACGCCTAAAATGTGATGCACAACACAGTTTGAATTATGTACACTATTTGAACAGCAGTGAAACATTTCTGAAACAGTTTTTCGGTAATATGAGTTTCATGCAGTGATTTTATTTCCCTCATTTATAATGTATTAAGTCAGTGCAATCATTCGTATCTAATGGAATTGTTTTCAATTAGTAGAAAACGCAGCGAGCCATGGAAAGGCATTTTTAATCTCTTTCCTAAACCACTGCCCAATAGTTGCGTTCATGTTTTAATTATTTGTATTGCAGAAAAGGAAAGAATTTTATGTTTCATCGACTAACCGGTTTAACCACACCAGCGTTAATAATCACCATTTCACTATTTGGATTACAAGCCTGTGGTGGCGGAGATTCTACAACTCCTGTAACGAATAAAGATCCCGCAGGTAATACCGATCCGGTTAACGATAAAACAGCACCAACAGTGAAATCATCTTCTGTAGACTCAAGCACCGCAGTCGATTATACAAAACCAATAACAGTAGAGTTTAGTGAAAAAATCACAGCAACGGATAATGATGTTGTATTGCATTTAATGCCGGGTATGGTCGTTGTTCCTGCTACCGTGGCTGTTAGCAATGTAACACTAACCATTACACCAACTTCTTCAACAGCAAATCCGCTATTACCAGCAACTGATTATCACTTAATCTTAAACAATACCATTACGGATAAATCCAGTAATGCTAATGCTTTAGCTAAAACCGAGTTTTCATTTACAACGGCAGCAGTGGGTAGTAATCCTCCTGGTGGTGGAACTGGTAATACCGGTACTAAAACAATTACTTTTATTGAGTTGAATGATTTGCATGCGAATTTAGTTCCTCATACTGAAATGGTTCGTCAAAGCAATGCAGCTTCCGGAAATAAGATTTTAGTTGCAAAACGTGGTGGATTGGTTCGAATTGCTGCAAAAATTGATGAAATTCGGACTAACTATCCTAATAATTTTTTAATGAATATTGGTGATACTTATCATGGTGGTGCAGAAGCGATGTTTTCAGTTGGTAATGCTATCGTACCACCTGTTAATGCATTAGGTATCGATATTGGTGTGCCTGGTAATTGGGATTTTGCTTATGGACCACAAGTAACTAACATGCGTTATGGGTTAATTGATAAGAATAATCAAAATCCAACTGTGTTAAGACCGAATTATACTGTTCTTGGTGGAAATGCATTTTATAAAACACCAACATTTGATGTAACAGCTACATTAGATTATAAAACAGCTGTTGCTGTATCAAATGATCCTGCTTCCTCCATACTTGAAAAAAGAATACCTGGTGCAATGGTAACAGCCATGACAAATCTTATTGCAGGTATTAATAATGATGCCAGCGCTAAACCTATGACGATTCCAACACTACCCACTAAGTTACCATTTTTACAAGGAACAGCAATTAAAGTTATTAATGGGATTAACGTTGGCTTTATTGGATTAACATCTGATATTGTTTTTACTATGCACCCAATGATGGCTTTAAATTTAGATTTTACAAAAGGAAAAGATGCATACCTTAAACTTATAAATGATTATTCAATCGAATTAAAGAATAATTCTGCTGATATTGTCGTGGTTATGAGCGAATTAGGCATTCATAAAGATCTAGCTTTAGCTGATGCCTTGCAAGGATTAAAGACAAATCCAACTGATCGTCCTGCAGTTGATATTTTCTTTTCAGCTCATACTCATGAATTGGTTGCGAGTAATAAGCAAATTAAATCTGCTTCAGGTGCATTAGTAGTTGAAGCGGGTAATGATACTTACCTAGGTCAAATGGATGTCGGTTTTGATAGTAACAATGTGCCTGTATCATTTAAGTGGACGATTCATGTAATTGATAGTTCTATAAATACAGATCTTGCTACAATTACAGCAAATGCTTATGTTCAAAATGTAGCTGATCTTGTTAAGGCCGCACGAGATCCATATTTAAATGTAACGAGTCCAATATCAATTCCACAAATAACATTACCAGGCGCACCAAGTATAGGTTTTAATCCTGTAACACCACAAACTCTATCTGCCTCACTCAATTCGCGTGTTGGTTATACCGATATACCGCTCGATCGGAAAAATGCATTAGAAAGTAATTTTAATAATGCTTATACCGATATGTTAAGAAATAGTTTAGGAACCGATATTGCTGTGACACCCGGTTTCCGTTTTGATAGTGCTGTAATGCCATCAACCCCTGATTATTGGCAAGTTGAAAATAATGTAACACTATCAGGTGAAGTTACAATCTCAGATGTTTATCGTTTTATGCCCGCAGCCTATTTTCTGGCAACAGGTACAACAACAGCTCAAAATCTGAAAAAAATATTAGAAGGAGGATTGCTTAAAACTTTTTCACCACAAGCATTTGATCAAGAAGGTGGTTGGATGTTTGGTTATTCAGGTTTAAAAATTATTGTTGATCTAAAACAAACTGTGGGTAAACGCGTGCGAAAAATCACTACTTCAACAGGAAAAGTTATCTATGATATTACTCTTGTTGGTTCAGGTGGTGTAGCATCCGATGCCTTTCCGTCCACACCGGGCTTCACCCTTACAATAGCTGGCTGTGGTCGACCATTCGATTTACCAGGTAGAGTATGCAGTATGCCAGGATTTACGTCTGTAACTGCAGTCACTAATCCAAATGCAACTGGTGGTATTGGACCAAATGCAAGTAAATATCCGGCAAGTGATTTCTTTATTGATAATATTGGAATGCTATTAAGTAGTTCTGCGAATGCAATATCAACTCGCAAAGATATTAGTGACTCATCAAATACATTAATGTGGCCTGATAGTGAATTTGTTCAACCATTATATGGCGTTAAATAATTAATAAGTAGATTATCCTCACACCCCTGTGTTTATTGAAATGGCAATAAACACAGGATATTTGATTTAATAAATATATTAGATTGGTTTACAAAAACCAAATACAGAGATTAATAGCACGTCATTGTTGTATTGTTAAATGCTATCAAACTTTTCGCAATCCAAAAAATCAAAAATAGCTAGACAATAAGGTTGTTAGTTCTTTATTATGAAAGGTAATCTGTGTTGTAACTACTCATTTCGCTAAAATTTATCCAGGGAGGAAAAGATTATGAGTAACGTACTAATTAACGGATTAACCGCCGTGCATGCCGGATCCAATGGTATTTTAACTACTACTGATGTTTGCAAAACACCACCGTTTTGTGTACCAATCCCTTATACCAATATCGCCAAATCACAAGATGCCGCAATGACCGCAACCTCGGTTACCATTAATGGCAATCCGGTTTGTCATTTTCAATCCAATTTTGCGGTTAGTCAGGGTGATAGTCCCGGGGCCTGTGGAGGTGTTGTTTCAGGCACTGTTAATGGCATGGCCGAATTTATTACATATCTCAGATAACGTTTTTATCGAAGGCATCCCAGCCGTTCGGCAAACGGATAAAATGGTGTCAAATAATAAAAACACGTCACCAATGCCACTCATGCAACCACCTGCGGGTCCTCCACAGGATGTAGCTGATGAAGGGCCCGTC
>CAYOHQ010000256.1:0-5093 GCA_964403805.1 uncultured Thioalkalispiraceae bacterium
TGCTCATTTGTACCTATGGTAAATCCATCACTAAACCCCGAATTTTTAATCGTAATATAGCTACTATTATATAACTTACCCCCCTTAAAAGTTATACCTTTAATTGTTATGTAACTATCTTTTATTTTTTTTCTACCAATAAATAAAGGTATCTCGACAAATACATTACCTTCATTTTTTGCTCGAACAATTGTTGGGGTATTGAGGTTTTTTCCTGGTGGTATTTGAGCAGAATTCGGATATTTATTTCTATCCCAATTTATACCTCCAGTGCCATTTTCAAGTGTGTAACGACCATCTAGCAATATTAGCTCATCTCCAGACTCCATTTCGTCGAAAGCATTCTCAAATGTTTTCCATGCTTCACTTTCCTTATCACCATTATTACTATCCATACCTCTTGGGGATATATAATACGTACCTGCTAAAATTGTACTTAGTGGACTAAAAAATACAACAATTAGTAAAATAATTTTCGCTTTCATTTTTACAACCTTTTGTCCCTTATATTTCACGTGTAGCATCAAGCCTGGATAATTTATAGCCATTTTCACCAAGATACTTTAATATATCTGGTAACGCTAATGTCGTTTGAGCATAATCGTCATGCATTAAAAAAATTTCATTTCTTCTTGGTGCATTCTCTTTAAAGTGTTCGACTATCTCTGAATCCGATTTTAAATAACTATCACGAGTATCGTAAGACCAAAGTGCAAACTGATAGCCTTCTTTAATTAATTCCCGGGTAACTGAAGGCTTCATTTCGCCATAAGGTGGTCGAAATACTTTTTTTAACTTTGAATTAACAATAGCTTCTAATATAGAGTGAACTTTATGTACTCCTTCAATATATTTAATTGCACCTAAATCATTAATTGTTCGATGATAATACCCATGATTTGCTAATTGGTGGCCTTCGGTAAAAATCAGTCGAACTAATTCTGGATATTTTTCAGCCACTTCACCACTCAAGAAAAAAGTAGCTTTTATATTATATTTTTGTAATATCTCGATTATTTTTTCAGTATTCCCAGGGCATGGTCCATCATCAAAGGTAAGTGCACCGACAGAATGTTTCCCTAAATCAACAATTAAATGTTTTGGGAAAACAGCACTATACAATTTTCGCGCTGTATGCATTACTGAGTTAATTTTCATACTTAAATATAATTTTGACTAATCGTTGATATCACAAAACGTCTTTTACCGGACTTAGGGACTTCAATATCATCTACAATTTTTATTATAATTTCTACATTCTCACCACATAAAGTTCTAAGTGCAGTTTCGATATATATTTGTACATCTTTCGTAAATTCACCTGTAGTAACTAACAAAATTTCTATCGAATTAATTTTCCCTTGCTTTATTTGAAATGCCTTAACTCCCTTTTTATCACTTAACAAAATTGTAAAATTTGGAGGAGTTAGTACTCGGTCACTTAAAATAATTAAATCTGCAATTCTACCACCCACAGACTTAATTTTTGGTAATTTTACGCCACAACTACATTCCGTGTGTTTTTCATATGATGCAATATCCCCTATTTCATATCTGATAAAAGGAAATGCGAGATTACTCAAATCAGTTATGATAACTCTGCCAACCTCACCATTTTTTTGTGGCATATTATTTTTATCTACAACTTCAACCAACAAGACTTCTGCATGGATATGATATCCATCATGAGCACTGCACTCAGCAGCGATATAACACTCACGACTACCATATTGATCATACACTTTATCTTTACCAAAAACTTCGTTTAGCAATTGCCTTTGCTCTTCTCTTAAATTTTCAGAGCTTGGCATTAATGCCTTTATAAAGCTCAGATCAACGCCATAATGATTTTTCTTAATATATTCCGCTAAAATACTTAACCCACTAGCATAACCCCAAATACTAGTTGGTTTAAAATCCATTATTTTCTGGTAATGTTTTTCTAACATTTCATCATTTAAAAATGATACTGGACAATCTCTATATCGCTGTAGAAAGAATACTATTTTATTTTTAAAATTCTGCATTTCATTATAATCATAATGAGAACCAGACATCTGCACTGTTTTCTCACCTAAAGCGGTATTAGCCCATTCAGCACTTCGATAAACTGATCCTCTATTCCAATCTTGACCGCGAGTATCCCAATAAAAATGCATTGGCTCACCGGTAGAACCACCTGTCATATGATGAACAAATCGGTTTTTTGCTATTTTTTTGCACGAAATAGTATCAAAGTTAGTTCTAATATTTTCTTTTGTTAAAATAGGAAGTTTCGTAATTTCTGTCAGTGACGATAAAGGCAAACTTATTTCAGAAAGAACATCTTTATAATAGTCTGAGTTATTCTTCGCATGATCTAATAATTCATTCAAACGATTCAACTGCCATTTTTCGAGTGTCGATTTATCCCAGGACTGAGAGTTTCGAAGAAAATGTAACTTTGAGATTGTATGCCTACCCCTGATTAGATCCATAAATCGGAAAAAAACGTCCTGATAGAGATTCATTCTTTTATTTCCTAAGATTATTTGATAAATGGTTCTACAATCAACGAAGCATTATTTACCCATGTATGCTTACTTGTAAGTAGTTTGTATGCATTATTTGATATATTTTCAGCCAGCTCATCATTATCAAGTAATTGTTTTATCAATCCTGTTAAATCAGTTTCATTTAACACATCAAATAAAAGCGAATTTTCTTGATGAGTTAAAACATCCATAATTGGTCGTAATTTAGGTGCAACGATTGGTATACGAAGTGCCATAAATTCAAACATAACTACAGGTGATCCATATTCATTTGAATGAGGAAACAAAGCGATATCCAATAAATTTAAGTGTGGATATATCTCTAAGCGGCTTACTGCTCCAGTAAAAATTATCTCTTTGCTAATATTATGTTCTTTAGCCAGAATTTTAGCTTCAGACAC
Organism: uncultured Thioalkalispiraceae bacterium; assembly: GCA_964403805.1. Lineage (GTDB taxonomy): Bacteria > Pseudomonadota > Gammaproteobacteria > UBA6429 > Thiohalophilaceae > CAYQUC01. Next base: position 2,936 of record CAYOHQ010000256.1, read on the forward strand.
TCCAACACCATCACCTATCAGTAATCCAACTACATCATGCCCTGATGCCCGTAGAGTGCTAATAACACGAATTAATATATCTAATCTATCCCAGTCATCAAACCATCCTGCAAAGCCGATGACCTTCTGGTTACTATTTATTGAATATTTTTCTAATAGATGATCTGATTTCGAATTAGAAGGTATCTTATCTAAATTTATTGCATTTGGGGCAACAATAATATCTCCGTTAAAATTAGTTTTATATAAACGCTTATTAATTAGATCAGCAAGAAAAGATGACACTGTAATTATTCTGCTTGATAGTAAAAATAATTTTTTTTCTATAAAAATGCATATAAATGTTAAATATTGTTTTCTCGCTCGCCCTTGAATGCCATTCACTTCATTTGCTTCAAGTACAAACGGAATATTATATTTTTTTGCTGCCAAAGCACCAGCTATTAAAAAATAAGCATAGCGTTCATAAATTAAATCATAATCACCCACTTTTAATTTTTTTAACAAACGATAATATGCAGGAATATTATAAAATATTTCTGCTAACTCAAACAAAATACCGGGCATTCTATTGCTCATAAATGACCAAATATGATTTAATCCACTAACTTTTTCCCTGGATTTATCTACTGGTGCACCAACATTGTCACCCGAATGATTTACTCCAGGAACAGATAATATATCGACTGTGTGACCTAATTTCTCTAAAGCTGTAACTATACTCCGTATATGGACTCCTTCAGCGCCACGAGCATGAGTTCTATGATGATAGAGAATATTCAAGTTAAGAGCCTGTCTTTAATGCCAATTCTTTAATTTTACAATACATACCCCTGGCACTCACATAATGTAAGGAGTAAGCAGAGTTATCTCTCACCATTGACTCAAGACTACTCCACATGCTATCGAGACCACCTTCAAGTAACATTTCTAAATTTCTATCATTTGCTCCATGAGTGTGTAGCTTGATAAAAACATGATCATCAACACTCTCTATTCTAGCACCATAGTTTATCCATAATTTAATTCGTTCTTCAGATGGTGGAGCATCATGAGATAACTCTCCTGCCTCAATCCTGGGAAGAATTCCTAATTTTCGACTTTTCCAATTAAAACCTAGAGGGCCCTGAACCATTAATAGTTCACCGTCCTTCTTCCAACGTCCAGGTTTGACATTATCGCCGTGATTATGAGATTTACACTTACCAGGTTCACCTTTAGCAAAATAAATAGAATTAATTTTACTTGTTTGAGTTCTACACGGTGCAGATGGCATTGTCATATCCATATAACATCCCGTTTCAGTTAATATTTCCAATTCATTATCAATACCGCAATACAATCCTTCCGGGTGAGAATTATCGAGCGCCCAATTTCCATGTATAAAAGCATACACAAGCTCATCGCTCTCATTTCGCCTTAGTAGTTTATGTCTATTTTCTAACAGAGATGCAAAATCAACTAAATCTTTACGCAAATTATCAGGCGTATCGTCTTCATGGTGCAAATGGATTTCCATATCACCAAAACCTTGCTTCACGATGTCTTGCAACATATTCATTGCTTCACTATCATATTCTTCAGCAGGATAAAAAAAACTATAGAGTGGATGATTCCCTTCAGAATCAATGTGTTTTTTTGCAATTGGAATTAATTCTTCGTGCCATCTAGAAACTCTCTTAATCGCATCTTTTTTATTAGCTTTACCCCAATAAGGTTCATAGTGGTCTGCAATACAAAAATACACTTTTGTTACAGCTACTTCCTTTCGTAAAAATTTCTTTAATATAAAGGCAATATAAGATAAGAACCATATATCAAGATTCCTGGAACGCAAAACAGCGTAAAATAAAATTGCAATAAAAAATATAAAAACTAAATATAACATGGGTGACTTACCTATCAGCTTTTCGCCAACTAACTGATTGTCCTTTATTAAGAAAGCGCAGAAATCCATGTCCAGCAGCAACATTCATCATAACGAAATATAATGGTATGTATAAAATCTTAATTTGATGATTTTTATTCAGCATAATAAATCCGGCTAAAGCGGAAAAATAAAAAATTAATTGCAAAAAGATAAAATATACAGAAATCTTGTTATCAAGCGTCAATACTGTTGCAACAAAAAAAACAACCAAAAATAACGGCATAATCC
>CAYOHQ010000257.1:0-5063 GCA_964403805.1 uncultured Thioalkalispiraceae bacterium
CCGGATGAGGAAGTTCTTCTAATCCTTCAGCTTCACGCTGCAGTACCTGACAAAAGACCATTCTAGTCATATTGATATTCCCATTATTCATGTTTAAAAACGGCTATTATGACCTATATTGATAGTGAATGTGTAGTTGAAAAGTGCTTGCTGTGTTAGAATTTCCTAAACTACCGTAAAACTTTAGTAAATACAGACGAATTATAGTGTTATACCTGCATAAGTATTTATAGACGGGTATTAATAATGGAGCATGAATAATGAATGATATGACAGCAGCAATGTTTAATACAACAATTACAGATTCTGATATGAAAATTACAGATTCTGCAATTAAACAAATGGCCGAGTTAATTAGTAGTTCTGAAGAAGAAGTTCAGGCTATCCGAGTTTTTGTTTCCGGTGGTGGTTGTGGCGGCATGACTTACGGTATGACCTATGCCGATGCACCTTCAAAATTTGATAAAGTTAAAATTGCTGACGGCTTTAAATTATATGTCGATTCAGTGGCACTAGGCTATTTAAAAGGCTGTGAAGTTGACTTTGTAAACGATGGCCCAAATAGCAGCTTTGTTTTTAATAATGTATTTCAAAGTGTTGGTGGCTCTGGTGGTTGTAGTGCTTGTGGTGGAGCCAGTGGTGGTGGTTGTGGCGGTTAGCTTCAACACTGTCATCTAACCTGACAAAACACCCACAAAAAACTGGATGCCCGGTCGTTTATTGAATATTCAAATAAACTATCGGGCATTAAAGTCTCTAAAAGATGAATATATAAGACATGAACTTTAATCAACAGCATCAAGATCGTATATTGTTGATTGCACCCCACGGTAGTTATCGCACATTCGCATTTATTAATGCTGCACGTCAAAAAGATATTGAAGTTGTAATCGCATCCGAAGGTGAGCATTCAGTTGTTAGCGCGTATTCAGAAGGATTACACATTAAATTTAATGAACCTGAATTAGCATTAAAAAAAATGCTGCTGGAAGCAGCACGAAAACCGATTACCGCGGTGCTTGGAACGGATGATTCGACTACTGAGTTGGCATCAAAGGTGTCGAATGCTTTAGGTTTAGCACATAACGATCCTGGTTCTGTTGAAATTGCAAAAAGAAAAGATTTGGCCAGAGCCTGTTTACGTGATGCTGGTGTTAAAGTACCCAATTTTGCAATTATTGATACTAAATTTAATAGTGTAGATCAGGTATCGGATATCAATTTTCCAGTGGTAGTAAAACCGGTTGGTTTATCCGGTAGTCTGGGTGTTATTAGAGTCAATGATAAACAAGAATTGAATAAAACATGTCGGCGTATTGAAAAAATCATACATCAGGATACAAAACTGTCGGCTGAAAATTATCAATATTTATTAGTAGAAGAATTTATACCGGGTGATGAGATTGCCGTAGAAGGAATTTTGGTTAACGAGGAATTCAAGCTACTGAGTATTTTTGATAAACCCGATCCACTTAACGGTCCGTATTTTGAAGAGACCTACTATATAACTCCTTCAAAACTGGATGAACAACAGCAGCTGGAACTGATTGCAACGTTACAATCAGCCTGTGATGCTTATGGATTACGCCATGGACCAATTCATGCTGAATGTCGAATAAACAAAGACGGTATTTGGATTATCGAAATTGCGGCACGAACAATTGGTGGTTTGTGCGGACGGTTAGTAAAATTTGGAACCGGGCTTGGTTTGGAAGAATTGGTACTGGCTCACGCAATTGGTGAAACAATTCCAACTATTGAACCACAACTTGAGAATGCTTCAGGTGTTTTAATGATTCCAATACCCCGTCACGGAATTTTAAAAAGGGTAGAAGGGCTGCTAGCAGCACAGAATAGCCCATTAATCGATGATATCAGCATCCAAATTCAGGAAGGCTATGAAGTAACACCATTACCGGAAGGCTCAAGTTATCTCGGTTTTATATTTGCATCCGGAAGTTCAACTAAAAAAGTGGAACAAGCGTTGCGAGATGCACATGACTGTTTAAATATTGTAATTGCGCCATTACTGTTTAAAGCTAACGTGGCTTAAATTTACTGCTTAAATTAATTTTTGCAATTATTTAGTTTAATCAGAAAAGAGAGAATAAGTAAGGATTTGGAATCGGTACAGCCTAATCAAGGCCGTCTGCTTCATGGATGCACTCCAGAGCACCTTCTCTTGCTTCGCAATTCACCTTGAAGCAGTCGAGCGGCCATGGATGGCGAAAGCGCGACCTGAGCGAAGCGAGGAAGTACTTAATGAACGATGCAATCGTTCTAAAGTGCGTCTTGATTAGGCTGTACCGGTTCCGAAGCCGACGGATTTAGTAATAATTTGTTTATACACTTTGTTTTTAAAATACGCTTAATAGTTATTGATTTCAGGGAAAAATAATGATTCAAATGTCTACCCATGTAAAAACGACAAAATCGGATAAAACCGAACATCCGCAATACAAGTTAATCGAAACCGGTTTGCAGGAAAAAATGGATGATGGCACTACACGTTGCAACTTGTGTTTGTGGCGTTGTCGTTTACGTCATGGACAGCGTGGCTTTTGTCAGGCGCACGTTAATCGAAACGGGACGCTTTATAATTTGTCGTATGGAATTATATCCGCAATTGAAATTGGTAAAATTGAAGATAAGCCGGTAAAACATTTTCAACCCGGAACCCAAATAATGTCGATTGGCAGTTATGGTTGCAGCTTTCGTTGCGATGGTTGCCATAATCTAACTATTTCATGGGGCACAGAAACACTCGATGAACTTGCAAAAGGGGTTTCAACTGAAGCATTTGTTTCTCCTGAAGAAATTGTTGCTACTGCTTTGCGTCATAATGTACAGGGCATTGCATTTACATATTCTGAACCCGCTGTGTGGTTGGAATACGTTATTGATGTTGCTAAATTTGCCAGACAGGCTGGCTTGTATTTGGTTTATGTTTCTAACAGTTTTGTCACCGATGAAGCACTGGAATTAATGGCGCCGCATGTTGATGTGTTGTGTTCTGATATTAAAAGCCTTGATGATGATTTTTATTATGATATTTGCAAAAAAGCAAAAGTATCTGAAGTTTTGGGCTCGATAAAAAAGGCGCATGATCTTGGAATGCACGTAGAGACTAGAACCAATATTATTCCGGGTAAAAATGATAACATCGATATGTTACGCGAAACTGCTATTTGGATTCGGGACAATCTCGGTGCGGAAAGCCCATGGCATATCACCCGATTTTTCCCGGCCTTCAAGTTGAGCCACATACCGGCTACACCCAGCGACATCATGTGGCAAGCGCATGATGTAGCGCGTGAGATTGGTTTAACGAATGTCTATGTATATGATGACAAAGGCTGTGATTGTGCCGATAGTAATCTACCTGTTGCTGCTTTTCTGAATGGTGACAAAAATTCAATTCATCAAGTTAAAAAATGTGCTTCGGATTGTTGTGGTGACGATGGTATCTTATTAAAAAAATATGAGAAATAATATTCTAACTCTAAATAACTATTTTAATTCTTAAGTGCCTGTAGATTAAGAGCAGTGAAGGTAGAAGCGCATTTCAAGACCGTCAGCAGCAGGGATGCTGCTGTCGAGCTTACAGGGACGTATTTACAGCGTGTCTTGAAATGCGCTTCTACCTTTACTGCTCGAATTTAATCCACAATTGTAATGCAAGCGGGTTAGGAAATAGGAACAGTTATTTAGGATCTGATTTACCTCAAGATGAACAACTAACTGCAATCGAATTAGCCCAATCTGGTGGGGCATCGGCATAGTGTTGCATGTCGGGATGCCCATCAAATGGATTTTGTAGGATTTTTAATAATTTGTCTATTTCCGAATAATCTTGTTCATCTCTGGCTTTTCGAATTGCGATTTCAGCAATATAGTTTCTAAATATGTATTTTGGGTTACAGGAATCCATTTTAATTTTGCGTTGTTGATCATTAGAATTTTCCTGTTTTAATCTCGAACTATATGCGCTAGCCCAGTCATCCCATGCTGCGATATCAATAAAGTCATCTCGTAGCAAATTATTTTTGTTTGATTTTTCGGTTGAGAAATTACTGAGTGATCGGAAAAAACGGCTGTAGTCACTGCCATTTTTTTCCAGTAACGCCAATAATTTATTAATTAATTTTAAATCACCATTGTCTGATTGTGTGAACCCCAATTTTTGTTGCATTAATGAGACGTACTCATTGATGAATGCCTTCTCATATAAACCTAAACAGGCTTTCGCTTCATCTACTGTCATTAAGGGTAATAAGGCTTGAGCTAAACAGCTCAGGTTCCATAAACCGATATTGGGTTGCTCTTTAAAAGCATAGCGACCACTATGATCAGAATGGTTACAAATAAAATTGGGATCGTATTTCTCTACGAAACCAAAAGGGCCATAATCCAGAGTTAGTCCTAGAATAGACATATTATCGGTATTCATTACACCGTGAGCAAAACCAACGGCTTGCCAATTTGCAATTAATTTGGCTGTTCTTGAAACAACGTCACTTAACCAGTCAACATATTTTGACGGGCTGTTATGGTATTCAGGAAAATAATGTTCAATGGTATAATCGGCCAGGGTTTTAATTTGATCAAATTGATCTCGATAATAAAAAATCTCAAAATTACCAAAGCGTATATGAGTTTGTGCCATTCGAATTAAGAAAGCACCAGTCTCAATTGTTTCCCGATAAACTTCATCATTAGCACCGGCAATACATAAGGCTCGGGTGGTTTCTATGTTTAAACCGGCCATGGCTTCACAACACAAATATTCACGAATGGTAGAACGTAACACGGCACGACCATCTCCATCACGCGAATAGGGTGTTAAGCCGGAACCCTTAAGTTGTAAATCCCAATGTTCTTTTTTGTTATTGATGACCTCAGTTAATAAAATGGCGCGACCATCACCTAATTGCGGGTTATATCCGCCAAACTGATGCCCGGAATATAACATGGCCAATGGATCAAATTTAGCCGGTAGATTTTTTCCTGTAATACAATCAATAAAATCTTGATCTGGAATAAAACTGTCATTGAGATCAATT
>CAYOHQ010000258.1:0-5051 GCA_964403805.1 uncultured Thioalkalispiraceae bacterium
TTGACTTTATATACAAATACAATATTCAAGTGTCAAATAAAAAATCCGGTGGCTATACCCATCATATGATAGCGACACTTGAAACTGAAATTACTAACGATCTTGATTTGGATATTTCAGCAATATGGGACAGAATTAGCCATCCTACAGTAGATGACCTGGGAAACACCCCTGAACCCAATGATTTTCGATTTTTATTGGGAGTCAGTTATTCTTTCTAGTTAAGCTCTGAATTTTGAAAAAATAGTAACGATACTGCTATATTTATACTGTATACGGGAATTTTCCCAGCTATCAGGATTCAGTATTTTAATTTTCCACAATAATATTCGTATTTTTTTTCACCTTGTATTGTGCAGCTTATTTTTTGCTTTTTTTGCGTTCACAAAGTCTTCGCATGCGGGTGAAATACCTGGCCTTCCGACAATTCAACCCCCGTCTTTACAAGGTAGTATACAACTGCAAGTTGGTAATGATTTTTTTAGTGTATTTAAAAACCGGGATGATTTTCGCACACAACAAATGTCGTTATCCGGGTTTATAACTGATAACTGGTTAGTTATTGTAGATCAGAGCATGTTAACCAACCGTGGACCACAACACGATGAAGCCGATCCACCCGGAACAGAAGGACGACTGGATCAATTTAGCATGTCTGTTGCATACCGTTCCTGGTTTCATCAAATAGATTCTGATATTGATCAAGTTTTACTCGGAGTAGGATTTCGTAGTGTTGGAAATTTTAATGTGGTTCGAATCCAAAATGGTGCACATCGCTTACTGAAAGAATCATTAATCAACCTGCCCTATGTTTCAACCGACCGTACTGATGCTGTTATCTGGTTGCGAGCCAGTCGGCAAGATTATTTTTCAAAATCCGCTACCGACTCAAATCTAAAATTGGGTTATTGGCTGGATGGTTCAATTTTACAAAGCAGTGATGGTCAATCCGATGGAACAATTGGTACTTTCGGTTTACTAAACTATAAAGACTGGAATTTTTGGGCTGGATTACGGGGAGACTGGCGATCGGGTTATGACCGTGACATCGTTCAGCAAGCAACTGCAGATCATGAAAGTGGACTCAGTATGGCAGTCGGAATCGCCATTGGCCCGATTCGATTGGAAACAATCGAAGGTGTTGGTGATAATGATAATAGCTTTGGTCGCATGGTATTAACTGCAAGTAAAGATAGCGCTATAAATTCTGATACTACAGGCTCCCAGTTTTCTTATCAATTTTCGATGTTAACTCCCAGTATCGCTTTGCAAACCCAATTTCGGTGGTCAGCCTCAAGCTGGCGTTTTAAAGATAATGTACGCTACTCTGCTGTAGTGGATTATCGTAATGCAACCCCGGCAATTAATAATGTTGCAACGCAATTTAATATTAGTAAACAAACAATTCTAGGTGCCGAAGCAACACTAATAAAAACCACGATAAAAGACTGGATGCAACCTTATATTATGTTCGGTATTGGTAACCGCTCGGAATATATCGAGGGACAAGGCAATTTAGCCGGCAAGCTATCTGAAGAAGTGAGTAGTAATGTCATTGCTGGTGATATTGGCGTGCGTTTTTTTATGGCAGGCAAAAAAAATAGTTGGTTTCTACAGCTGCAATTGGGGTTTACCGCCTGGTACCCGTTTGAAGAAAAAAGTGTTACTTTTGATGGCCAATCAATTAGCGTTCTTGAAGCTGATACCTCCGGCATGATTGGTGTTAATCTAACTTACTCAATAAACTGATAAATTAAATTAATCGTAATCAAAGAACAGTATTCAAAATTCATATCACGGCTACCGCTCAATACAGCATCTCTGCAAATAGTAGACTTCACATCCATAAAACATTTTCTGGTTAATAAATATACAGCTATTTCTCACTAGTAGTTAACACTGATTAGTTAGGTCGTTTGTATAAGAGCAACGTTTAGTATAGATTATCTCAAAGAATAAAGAATTCAGATAAAAGGAGCACCTCGATGAACCACCAGCCTTCAAAAATTGCTTTACTCTCAATGGTTTTCATAAGCCAACAAGTTTTTGCTTCAGGCGGTGGTTTAGTCACTGATGATCCATCAACTATTCATGCACCAGGCAAAAAAACAACCTATTCACCTTATGCCCAACGTGATTTCCCGAACAAACCACTCTGGGGTGATACTCATTTACATACCGCAATATCATTCGATGCTGGCGCTTTTGGTGCAACCTTATTACCACCCGATGCTTATCGTTTTGCAAAGGGTGAGGAAGTTATATCATCTACTGGATTACCGGTAAGGCTGTCTCGCCCGCTGGATTTTCTAGTGGTCGCTGATCACTCAGACAATATGGGGCTATTTCCCGAATTACAGTCAGGTGCTCCTTTTGTGATGGCAAGTGAAAAAGGACGACGTTGGAGTGGCATGATCAATGAAGGTGGCCAACAAGGTGTGAAAGCCGCAGGTGAAATTATTGCCGCTTTCTCACAGGATAAATTTCCAAAAGAAATAACCTCATCACCGGGTACCAGCCTTTACCGCAATACCTGGGATAACATTATTGAGGCAGCCGAAGATGCAAATGATCCGGGACGATTTACTGCCTTTATTGGTTACGAATGGACTTCTCTGGAAAAAGGCAAAAACTTGCACCGCGTAGTGATGTATCGCGATAATGCCGATCGTGCAAAGCTATTAGAGCCCTATACAGCCACACCACCACTGGGAAGCAACAACCCGGTTGACCTGTGGAAATGGATGGATAAATACGAGGCAAAAACTGCCGGTCAGGTATTAGCAATTGCCCATAACGGTAATTTGAGTAACGGCATTATGTTCCCCGAAACAAAAACCTTTGTTGGTAAAAATCTCAATAAAAAATACGTTGAAAATCGCATAAAACACGAACCACTTTATGAAATTACCCAAATCAAGGGTGATGGTGAAACACATCCATTCCTATCTGCTAATGACGAATTCGCAGACTATGAAACCTGGGATCAAGGAAATCTTGATCTTAGTGAAATAAAGAAAAACGAAATGTTAAAAGGCGAGTATGCACGCTCGGCCTTAAAAATCGGTTTAAAATTAGAGAAAAAACTGGGTACCAACCCGTACAAATTTGGTTTAATTGGTTCCACCGATAGCCACACAGGTTTAGCAACAGCACAGGAAGATAACTTCTTTGGTAAACATTCTGGTGCTGAACCCAATAAAGATCGCTACAAACATCCTATGGCCAGGATGGGCAAGCATGAATACAAAGGTTACTCACCTGCCGCATCGGGCTGGGCCGCAGTCTGGGCTGCAGAAAATACCCGCGCTTCCATTTTTGATGCCATGAAACGCAAGGAAACTTATGCAACTACCGGCAGCCGTATGGTAGTCCGCTTCTTCGGTGGTTGGCATTATACTAAAAATGATGCCAACGATAGACAACCAGCCAGAGCAGGATATGCCAAAGGCGTACCAATGGGGGGCACCCTGGCAACACAACCCAAAGGAAAGAAAGCACCTACTTTTCTTGTCGCTGCAATGAAAGATCCTATCAGTGGTAACCTTGATCGCATTCAAATAATAAAAGGCTGGTTGGATAAAAAGGGTGAGCTACATGAAAAAGTATATGATGTAGTATGGTCTGGCGGACGTAAGCCAGATGCTAAAGGTAAATTACCTTCTGTAGGCAACACTGTCGATATCGCCAATGCTACATGGGTCAATTCCATCGGCGCACCTGAGCTCATCACGACATGGAAGGATCCAAAATTTGATGCAAGTCAAAAAGCATTTTACTATGCGCGAGTCATTGAAATTCCTACACCACGATGGACAGCCTATGAAGCTGAATTTTATAAAGTAAAAATGCCTAAAGAAGTGCCTATGATTACTACTGAACGGGCGTATACTTCTCCAATCTGGTATAGCCCAAAATAAACAGAATGATCTTTTCTCTCTTTACTTAAGGTACTGAATTTCAGTACCTTAAGTACATTTACGATTCAGTAAGCACTATGACACAACGCTTACATCTTGTTAAACTACATTAAAATTTTTAATTTCAGGGAAAGTTCGTGTATTACAAGAAATATAAATTACTATTTTTAATCTCAATACTCTCATTGTATCTAACAGCATGCGGCCACGAAGACGAAGATAGCCAGGATATTGCCATTAGTAGTAATGGTGGCCAAAAAAGTCATAATACCGGGCAAGATTGTTTATCCTGCCATCAATCGGGAAATGAATACATTTTTTCCACTGCTGGCACTGTTTACCAGCAACAAAATCTAACTGCGCCCTTACCCAATGTAAAAATAGTTTTTCATGATGACCCTAACGCCAGCGGTAATTTAATTCACAGTATTGAGGTAGATGCACTTGGTAATTTTTATACCACTGATGCTATTGCCTGGGGTAGTGGTTTATTTATTTCAGTCGACGTTGCCGGAAAACCAATCACAAATTCCATGTTATTTGCTATTAAAAGTGGTCAATGCTGGACCTGTCATAATATTAAAAACACCGGAGTAATTTACGGCTGAATGATCAATTTAATGTCATTAAATTAAAAACTGTTATGATTAACCCGGGAAAAATAATTCGAGAACCGTTACTGCATTTTTTACTAATAGGTGCAGCACTATTTATTTTTTATTATCTCCAAAATGGTATTAATACAAATTCAAATAAACAAATTGTTATAAGTGAAGCCAATATAGACAGATTAATTAATATCTGGTCTAAAAAAAGACAACGCCCTCCAACACAACAGGAACTCAATGGTTTAATCGAACAACAAATTCGTGAACAAGTAATGTATAGAGAAGCTTTGGCTATGGGGCTGGATAAAAATGACAGCATTGTTCGTCGGCGTTTAGCTCGAAAAGTCGAATACATTTTTTCTGATATAGCCGCTCAAATAGAACCGGCTGAAATCGATTTAATTACATACTTAGATACGCACAGTGACAAATTTCAAATACCCGGTCGCATCAGTTTTAAACAAATATATTTCAATACAAATAAACGTGGCGCACAATTAGATAATGATATTCAACAACTATT
>CAYOHQ010000259.1:0-5027 GCA_964403805.1 uncultured Thioalkalispiraceae bacterium
CATCAATCAAAAGAGCAGTTGCTGCAGTTGCAGATGCATGATCTTGAACAATTTTTGATTAATTTGTATAAGAGTGGAACATGACTCGAATCGATTTCTACATTTTAGAGAGCAATACCCCTCAAGCTCGTGAGAAATTCGCATGCAGGCTAATTGATAAAGCACAGCGTAATGGACACAGTGTCTTTGTACAGTCTCAGGTAGTGCTACAAACTGAACTATTAAATGATTTACTATGGTCTTTCAAGCCTGAGAGTTTTATACCCCATGCATTGCTAGACTCTAAAGAAGCAAAGGACTGTTCAGTACTGCTTGGTAACGATATTACTACTGTAGAAAATAGAACAAATGATGTATTAGTTAATTTTGACCACACAGTACCTGATTCATTTAGTCAGTATAGTCGAGTAGTTGAAATTGTTAATAAACAAGATAATAGCACTGTTGATGGAAGAACCCGGTACACTTACTATAAAGATCGCGGTTATAAAATGGAATCTCATAATTTAAGAGGCTAGACGAGATGAGTAAAAGGATATCGAACAATAAAGAAAATTTTGATCGCATTGATCCGCAAGAATCCTTAATTAAATCTTTAGAATCAATTAAGTCGCTATTAAAACAAGGCGACACTAAAATTAATCAAGCACGCGAAAATATCGCACGAGCAGATAGTATCAGTAGTGATAGTATGGATATTCACAAATCTGAAAATTCAGATATACAAAATACCTCTTTTGATTCCTCAGATTCTATTCAAAAACCGGTTATTCCTGAAATAACTGATGAACAAAAATTATTAGATGAAATAAATGAAGATGATATTGAAGAAATTGTCGTGGAAGCACTTCCTGAAAATAATATTTTCAATGCAGATTTAAAATCTTCACCGGCCCTAACAAAACCTTCACCCAAAATTGAAGAGTCAAGTTTAAAAACAACCCAAAAGGATAGTTTGGCAGAAATTGTGGCTGATAATATTCCAAGCAATAACGAGAACACTGCACTAAATGATTTATACGATCATGACTTGATTGTACCAATGTTAGATGAAATAATTATGCCAGAAGATCAAAATTCTTCGTTATTTAACATGGATAGCTCAGTTGAAATTAAACTTGATGAAAAATTAAAATCTACATTATTAGAGTTAAACGATAATGATGAGCAAAATATCAAAATTCAGCCACCAGTTAAAAATGAAACAACTAATTCAACATATAATTCTATAAAAAATTCAGAAACAAATACAAAAGCGGATATTATTTCATTCGAATTAAATTCTAATGTTAAGAAAAATAATCTGAAGGTAATAAACAAACCAGAACTGGACACGGCTTTAGAATCACCAAAAACAGTATCACCTAAAAAACAGAAAATATCACTTGTGGAAAACTCACCAGTTGTAGATCAAGTTTTTATAAAAGAAACTACTATTGAAAAAAATATAACAACCGAAAATTTACCACCATTAAGTAGTAACTCAAGCAAGCTTAAATCTAAAAGTAATAATAAAACAAATAATTCTGAAATTAAAAATGATATTTCTACAGCAATTGAAAGTGCAGCTTATACCGATGATGCCTTAAACAGGGTATCCAAATCCAGTAACGAAACAATAAAAAAAGCCCCTTCAGTTAATAAACCAATTAAGCAAACTCTAACTGGTGATGAAATAGATTATTCTAAAATTGATGGGCTAGACAGACTCAATTTTAATGCTGATAAAATGAGCTCCCTACAAAAGCGTGTTGAAAAAAGGGTGCATAACCGGTTAATACAGTTAATAGTACAATTAGACGATGAAATCAAAAATATCTTCTCTGATGAAATTAAAAACTGTATCGCGCTCGAATTAGAAAACAAAGACAAAAAATAATTTCAGAATTACCTAATTGTAGTAATAACTAGACCAAAACGCATTTATCAATGTTATTCTTTTGTATCGAATGATAGCGTCTAAATTCACTATTACATATAATTCACGCGGTTTATCTTCCAAAATCCTTTTCCTTTTTATAAATGCTGTATAACTTGGTGAAATAATTGGTTATTGTCATTAATTCAAACTATATTTAATTAATTAAATTCAATTTATCTATAGCATTTATAGCACTGGTCTTTGTTAAAGCAGTAAGTGATGGTTCATATTCACCTGTTTTCACGTATATTATTTAATTAGCAACTTTGCATAATAACAGAGTTAAAATAAAATGATAAAATTCAACATCAATACCTTTATTTTCCTGAGCCTTAGCTTAAGTCTTAGTCTTAATATTCGAGTCTCATTTGCAGATTTAGCCAATCCACTAAACACATCAACCCAGAATTCAATCGTGTTAAATTCAGCAGCTGAATCACCACTAACAACTACTACAAATGATGGATTTTTAAATGTGCTTGCAAATAGACTATTCAAAAAAATTGGTTACAATTTAATAGTTGAAAAGTTACCTGCTGAACGAGCATTACGCAGTGCAAATAATGGCTTAATTGATGGTGAAATTATTAGAGTAGCCGGTATGGAAAAAATTTACCCTAATCTAATTCGAGTTCCTGAAAAAATGATGGTCATGAGTTTTGTCGCATTTTCAAAAAAACAGTCAAACCTATCCTCTGGTTGGTCTGCTTTGGCAAATAAAGAAGTTGCTTTCATCACTGGTTGGAAAATTTATGAACTCAAAGTACCAAAGACAACATCGATAACTAAAACAAAAGATTCAAAAGAACTTTTTACGCTATTACAAAAAAATCGTATTGATATAGTACTTTATAATCGTTGGGCTGGATTTTTTATGATAGACAAAATGCAATTGAAAGATGTCCACATTCAATTACCAGAATTAGCCAATAAGGATATGTATCTGTATCTGCACAAAAAACACAAAGCACTGGTACCCCAAATTAATAATGCATTAAAATTAATGAAACAAAATGGTGGCTACCAAAAATTAGTAGATAAACACTTAAAGCCATTAGAATAATTTCAATTATGCATCAACGTATTAGCCCGCTAGCAAAACGAATGGTTCTCTATATAGTGCTTACCAGCACAGCAATAACACTGTTCACATCATTATTTCAATTGTACCTAATTTATAAATCAGATGTCAGTGGTATTGAATTACGGTTACTTGAAATTCAATATAGTAATAGTAATAACATCGCCTCACGAGTATGGGTTACCAATATTCAAGAGTTAAATCTAACATTGCAAGGTATTCTACGTTTACCGGATATCGAATATATAGAGGTCTATGAAAATAATGAGTTAATTGCTCAACAAGGAGTAATACCGGACTCAGATATTATTGAACATAAATTTTTACTCGCTTATCAATTTCGAGGTAAACAACAACAAATTGGTAATGTGAAAATTATAGCGAGTTTAACCAGAACCTATCAACATATCATTGATCAAGCCTTCGCAATCATTACCAGCAATGCAATCAAAACTTTTATAGTCAGTGGTATTATGTTACTACTTTTTTATAAATTAGTAGCGCGACATTTATTCACGCTAGGTCGGTTTGCCGAAATGGTCGACATAGGCTCATTAGACAATAGATTGATATTAAATCGAAATACTAAATCCCATAAACCTGATGAATTGGATCAGTTAAGAAACACCTTAATCGATTTGCAAAACAGACTAAAAACATCAATTAACAAATTAAAAGATAATGAAAACAACCTGGCAATAACATTAAACAGTATCGGAGATGCAGTTATTGCAACAGACTCGTATGGCAAGGTTAAGCGCATGAATTCTGTAGCAGAGCAACTCACCGGGTGGCGATTTAGTGATGCCGAAGGACAATCACTTAAAAAAATATTTCCCATTATAAATGCTGAAACGCGTGAGCCGATTGATAATCCGGTAGACAAAGTTATTGAAACAGGAGAAACAATATACCTTAGTAATCACACAACGTTAATTTCTAAAAATGGTACTGAATATCAGATTGCTGACTCAGCAGCACCAATTCGCGATAATGAAAATATTTTAGGGATGGTCTTGGTTTTTAATGATGTCACCGAACAATATCTTTTACGTGAACTCGCTTCAAAAAATAAGCGTGATTTGCAAGCGATAATGGATCATTCACCGGCTGTAATCTATGTAAAAGACTTAAATGGTCAATACGTTTTCATTAATCTTCAATACGAAAATCTTTTTAAAGTAACGCGGGAGGAAATAATTGGTAAAACAGATCATGATCTATTTGATAAAAACTTTGCTGATGAATTTAAAAAAAATGACGAAGCCGTACTGAATTCAGGACAAGCACTCGAAACAGAAGAAATGGCACCACAAGATGATGGACCGCACACTTTTGTTTCAGTTAAATTTCCATTACTCAATGAAAATAACAAAATATATGCTGTTTGTGGCATATCGACTGATATCACCGATCGTAAAAATCAGGAAAATCTTTTACGTCACACACAAAAAATGGATGCACTGGGAAAATTAACAGGTGGAATTGCGCATGACTACAACAACATACTCGGAATTGTTTTAGGTTATGCCGAACAAATAAACCTGAATCAAAATAATGCAAATAAAGTTGCCAAATATTCTCTTAATATCAAACATGCTGCCGAACGCGGTTCCAAGCTTGCAAAAAAACTTCTGGCGTTTTCTCAGCATAAACAACCCGACTCATCAGTTATTGATATTAACAAAATATTAGTAGAGCAACAGCACATGTTGGAAAAAACATTGACGGCTCGAATTAAACTGACACTTAATTTATATAACAGTTTATGGCCAGTTTTATTAGATGGTAATGATTTAGAGGATGCCATTATTAATCTGAGCATTAATGCACTTCATGCCATGGACACTGGAGGACATTTAACTATAACTACCAGTAATGAATCATTAAATTCTATAGATGCACAACAACTGGAACTAGCTCCAGGTGATTATGTACAACTTAGCGTTACCGATACTGGAATAGGAATGGATAATCACACTAGAGAAAAGATATTTGATCCTTTTTTCACAACTAAAGAAGAAC
>CAYOHQ010000260.1:0-4991 GCA_964403805.1 uncultured Thioalkalispiraceae bacterium
AAAATATTTTCCTAAATTTCTCGAAACTCTATATATGGAATTGCTAAAAATAGGATATTGTTATGACAAATTATGTTAATTGGATAGTCGTTTGTTTCAGTGTATTACTGGTGGCTTTTGTGATATCACTTGTTTTTATGTATATCCAGGATGTCACCTAAAAAACACATACTATCAGGCGCAACTATCCGGTTATAGGCCGCTTACGGTATGTCTTCGAGCGACAGGGTGAATTTTTCAGACAGTACTTTTTTGCCCATGACCGACAGGAACAACCGTTTAACCGAGCATCACGCGCCTGGGTTTATCGTACAGCGAAAGGACTGGGTGGCCTGATTGGGTTTGGTTCAACCAATGATTTACGTGAACCCGGTTCACATATCTTTATCAGTGCACCATTCCCTTTGCTAGTCGAAGAATATGAAAAGACGCCATCATTAACTATTGGACCAGATTGTCGATATCCCTTTGAAGCGAAAAACGTATTTAACATCTCCGGTATGAGTTATGGCGCGTTATCCAAACCGGCAGTGCAAGCGTTATCGCATGGTGCAGCTAAAGCCGGAATCTGGTTGAACACGGGAGAAGGGGGTTTATCACCATACCATTTAGAAGGTGGTTGTGATGTTATCTATCAAATTGGTACAGCAAAGTACGGTGTTCGGGATCTGGAAGGAAATTTAAGTGATGAAAAATTACTGGAAGTTGCCAAAAATGTAAAAGCATTTGAAATTAAACTCTCACAAGGGGCTAAACCGGGACGGGGTGGTGTCTTACCAGCGAAAAAAGTGACCGCAGATATTGCTAAAATTCGTGGTATCCCGGTTAATATAATATCGAGTAGTCCTAATCGGCATAAAGATATTGCTAATGTCGATGAACTTTTAAAATCAATTTATCATATACGTGAATTAACAGGACGTCCGGTAGGATTTAAAACAGTCATAGGCTCAACAGAATTTCCCACGGAACTATGCAAAGCTATCGATAAATATGGAATTGAGTATGCTCCGGATTTTATAGCAGTTGATGGTGGTGAAGGTGGAACCGGTGCTGCTCCGCAATTATTGGCCGACCATGTGGGTTTACCACTGTCGGAATCATTAGTAATATTAGTTGATGCTTTAATGGAATCAGGATTAAAAGATCGAATTAAAGTTATCGCATCGGGTAAATTAATTACATCAGCAAAAGTTGCCTGGGCATTGTGTATGGGAGCAGATTTTGCGGTTAGTGCCCGAGGTTTTATGTTTTCTCTGGGGTGCATTCAATCACTGGCTTGCAACAAAGACAGTTGTCCAACGGGTATTACAACTCACAATAAGCGTTTACAGAAAGGTCTGGTTGTTTCAAAAAAATCGGAACGTGTTGCTCAATATGCTCATTGGATGAATCACGAAATTAATTTATTAGCACATTCTTGTGGCTTAACGCATGCCAGAAAATTCAGGCGTGATAATATCCGAATGGTGCAAATGCCAGGGCGCAGTTTCCCAATGGATGTGACCTATCCTTACCCTAAAGTTCCATAAATTGTTATAGTTCCACTTGAAAAGTACGATATCAACCAAATAATAGTCTTATCAAAACAATCAATTATATTTGAGAGGAATAGCTGTGAGAATGGATAAGTTAACCAGCAAGTTTCAATTGGCACTAGCAGATGCTCAGAGCCTGGCTGTTGGTAAAGATCATCAGTTTATTGAACCTGTACATTTAATGATAGCGTTACTGGATCAACAGGGTAGTACCGTGCGTTCGATAATAAATAAAGCGGGCGTCAATATTAATTTATTACGCTCTCAACTGGATGATAAATTGGCACACCTTGCAACAATTGAAAATGCCAACGGTGATGTTCATCCGTCTAATGATCTGGTTCGAGTTTTAAATTTAACGGATAAACTGGCTCAAAAACGTAAAGATAAATTTATTTCAAGTGAACTTTTTGTGTTGGCTTGTGCAACAGATAACAGCCCATTATTTGAAATTTTAACTAAGGCCGGTGCAAATTATCAAGCAATTGAAAAAGCGATTGATAATATTCGTGGTGGTGAAAGTGTTGATGATCCGAATGCTGAAGAACAACGTCAGGCATTAGAAAAATACACTATTGATCTTACCGAACGAGCAGAACAAGGTAAGCTTGATCCCGTTATTGGACGCGATGATGAAATTCGCCGAACCATTCAAGTATTACAAAGACGCACAAAAAATAATCCGGTATTAATTGGCGAACCCGGGGTGGGTAAAACTGCTATTGCCGAGGGTCTGGCGCAACGTATAATTAATGGTGAAGTACCCGACGGTATTAAAGGCAAACGTGTTTTATCGTTAGATATGGGTTCATTACTCGCGGGCGCAAAATTCCGTGGTGAATTTGAAGAACGTCTAAAAGCAGTTTTAAATGATTTAAGTAAGCAGGAAGGTCAGATTATTTTATTTATTGATGAGCTGCATACTATGGTGGGTGCTGGTAAAGCAGAAGGCGCAATGGATGCCGGTAATATGCTTAAACCTGCATTGGCTCGTGGCGAGTTACATTGTGTTGGAGCCACTACATTAGATGAATATCGTAAGTACATTGAAAAAGATGCAGCACTGGAACGTCGTTTTCAAAAAGTCCTTGTTGAAGAACCTAGTGTTGAAGATACCATTGCGATTTTACGTGGTCTAAAAGAAAAGTATGAAGTACATCATGGTGTCAATATTACCGATCCTGCTATTGTAGCAGCCGCCACTTTGTCACATCGTTATATTACAGATAGGCAATTACCCGATAAAGCGATTGATTTAATTGATGAATCCGCTAGCCGTATTCGCATGGAGATAGATTCAAAACCGGAAAGCATGGATAAGATGGATCGAAAATTGATCCAACTTAAAATTGAGCGTGAAGCGTTGCAAAAAGAAAAAGACGCGGCATCACTACAACGATTAGATAAATTGCAAAATGAAATTGATACTTTAGAACGTGAATATAATGAATTGGAAGAAATCTGGAATGCAGAAAAAGCAGCCGTTCAGGGTTCTCAGCACATTAAAGAATTATTAGAACAAGCACGCCAGGAACTTGAAACGGCTCGTCGTGCTGGTGATCTGGCTCACATGTCTGAACTGCAATACGGCCGAATTCCGGATTTGCAAAAACAACTTGATATGGCCGCTCAGGCTGAGATGCAAGAAACAACTTTATTACGAAGCTCGGTAACCGAAGAAGAAATTGCCGAAGTAGTGTCGAAATGGACTGGTATACCGGTTACTAAAATGCTCGAGGGCGAGCGCGATAAACTGTTGCGCATGGAAGACGAATTGCAAGAACGTGTGGTAGGGCAGGAAGAAGCACTAAAATCCGTATCCGATGCAATACGCCGTTCACGTGCCGGCTTATCCGATCCGGATCGACCCAATGGCTCATTTCTATTTTTAGGGCCAACGGGTGTTGGTAAAACTGAGTTAACCAAAGCCTTGGCAGAGTTTTTGTTTGATACTGAAGATTCCATTGTTCGAATTGATATGTCTGAATTTATGGAAAAACATTCCGTAGCGAGATTAGTTGGCGCACCACCGGGTTATGTCGGTTATGAAGAAGGTGGTTATCTAACCGAAGCTGTCAGACGTAAACCTTATAGTGTCGTGTTACTGGATGAAATTGAAAAAGCCCATCCCGATGTCTTTAATATTTTATTGCAAGTTCTGGATGATGGCCGCTTAACTGACGGACAAGGTCGAACAGTCGATTTCAAAAATACCGTTATTGTGATGACATCCAATTTAGGTTCTGAAATTATTCAGGAAATGGTCGGTAACGAGAAAAGTGAAAATAAAGATAATTATTCAGAAATGAAATCCACAATAATGGAAATTGTCAGTAATCATTTTCGCCCTGAATTTGTAAATAGAATTGATGATTTGGTGGTATTCCATCCTTTGGGTCGAGAACAAATTAGTATTATTGCAAATATTCAAATTGACCAATTACGGGATCGTTTGAAAGATCGTGAAATTGGAATTGATTTATCAAGTGCCGCACTGGACATAATCGCCGATACTGGTTTTGATCCGGTATACGGTGCAAGACCATTAAAACGCGCAATTCAGACTTATATTGAAAATCCGTTAGCACAGGAAATTATTGCCGGTAAATATATGGCTGGTGACACAATTAAAATAGTGGCTAAAGACGGACAGATTTCATTTAAGAAATCAACTAAGAAAGCAGCTGCTTAAAGGATTAACTATAATTTAATATTGAACTGCAAGTACAAGAAGGTACACAGAATAAGTACTATTCATCCCAATTTAGTTACATACAATTGTAGATTAAAGTCGAGCAGTAAAGGTGGTTGCGCATTTCATGACACGCTGTAAATACATCCCTGTAAGCTCGACAGCAGCATCCCTGCTGCTGACGGTCTTGAAATGCGCAACCACCTTCACTACTCTTGATCTGTAGGTTCTTGGAAATTACAACAATTATTATATTCATGTTATTCTCATATTCATGCTAATGTCTAAAAAATATGATGTAAATCTTGTTGTAATTGGTGCGGGGGCTGCTGGGTTGGTCAGTAGTTATATTGCAGCTGCTGTTAAAGCAAAAGTTATTTTAATTGAAAAACATAAAATGGGTGGTGACTGTTTAAATACCGGTTGTGTGCCAAGTAAAGCATTAATTCGTTCTGCAAAAATTCAATCTTATATTAAGCGAGCAGATAACTTTGGAATTAATGTTGATAACAACAAGGTCGATTTCTCAAAGGTTATGCAGCGTGTTCATAAAATAATTAGCCGTGTTGAACCACACGATTCAGTAGAGCGTTATACCAAACTAGGCGTTGAATGCATTATCGGTGAAGCTGAAATTTTAACGCCCAATTGTGTATCTGTTAATGGACGTAAAATTACTACTAAAAATATTATTATCGCTACCGGTGCCAGACCGGTAATTCCAGATATTCCCTTATTAGATAAAATACCATTTTATACTT
>CAYOHQ010000261.1:0-4976 GCA_964403805.1 uncultured Thioalkalispiraceae bacterium
TCAAGAGATAACATTAACCACAGTTATGAAATTTAATTCTATCGTTCAGGATCTCAATACTGAGCTGGAAAATGTGGGTAATGAGATCACATTTTTGGAAGATAATGCTTTTGCAGCAATCAATGCAACGCACATATACAGCCATCTCCTTGAACGCAGTCGAAATGCCAATGGAAATTTTTATGCTAGCTCAACTTTACAAAATAAAAATAAAGCATTAAATGTTAGCGATAGTCAACCTGTGATAGCAACTAAGAAAATATCAATTCCTAACATTTCGTCTAAAGTTAATAAAACTATAAAACCTAAAGTGGCCAGTATAACATCAAATAAAAAAATAGAAGTCGCTTCGGTGAAATCAGAAATCCCGATAACTAAAAAGCCACCTATTAAAGAAACAATAAAAAATACACCAATAAATCCGGTAGAACCAGTAAAACCAGTTGTTGTTGCTAAAGTTAAAGTTGTTAAAGAAAAGAGAAAAAAAGTTGTCGGTGCGTTTACAATAAAAAATAAAACTATTAAGAAAAAAAGCAAAATAAGTAAAACGAAAAAAAATAAAACTGTTGCAAAAAAATCTTCTGATAAGAAAATGGTGAAAGTAGAAACACCTTATGAAAATATTTACTTACTCGATGATAATATATTAGGATTTGTAACAACTTACGATGATTATGGAAATATTGAAGAAGAAAAAGCTAAAGTAAATGGTGTAGTCCCCCCTGAAGAAGAAGATGATTACACCGGAGGTTAATCAAGGATATATTAAATATAGTGTAATAGATTTGTATATATTAATTCGTTGCAGTTCGAAGTTTATTTGCTTCCGCTATTATTTCTAAGCCTGTTTTTCCATCAATAATTTCAATTAGCTTATTATTTGAACCCGCTTTTTTATGAAGCTTTGAATATTTGATTGTTAATATCCTTAATGACGAATTAAATAATGCCACCTTTTCAATAGGTAATGATTCACGTATTTTTTCAATCGAAATTTTAATTGATTTATTAGAAGAAGCATCTATTTTCGGTTCACCACACGAAACTAATAAAACAAAGCTCAAGGCCAAAACGCCATTAGTTATTATTTTTTTACTCAATCCTTCAAACATACTATTCTCCTATCCATTTAATTTTCTGGTAAAAACCCAATTATAATCGTGGGACAATTTTTTATTAAATTTATATCCTTCAGCATCAAATTCTTTGATCTCTTCAGGATTAATTATTTTATTTTTAATTATATGCCGGCTTAGCATGCCTCGAGCTTTTTTAGCATAAATTCCTATCATTTTATAATCACCATTTTTATAATCCTTAAACACTGGAGTTATAATATTGGCAGTTAAATGTTGTTTCTTAATTGATTTAAAATACTCATTTGACGCTAAATTAATTAGTACATCAGATTTTATGTTTCTTAATTGCTCATTAAGCCCTTCAGTGATTTTCGTATCCCAAAATTCATATAAATTTTTACCGCGCGTAGTTGACAACTTACTTCCCATTTCTAGCCGGTAAGCCTTCATAAGATCCAGTGGCCGTAATAAACCATATAGACCAGATAAAATTCGCAAATGTTTTTGTGCAAATTTAAAATCAGAACTGTTGAAGCTTACAGCATCCATACCCGTATACACATCGCCCTTAAATGCCAAGATCGATTGTTTAGAGTTTTTAAGCGAAAACTTTGGTGTCCATTTCGCATAGCGATCAAAATTTAGATCAGCTATTTTTGTGCTAACATCCATTAACTCAGAAATATCCAAACTTGAAAAGTCGCGCATACGTTTAATTAACTGAGTCGAATCTTTTAAATAATCCGGTATTGTGTGAATTGTCGTTTTAGTCTGTGGTTCGTAATCTAGTTTTTTAGCCGGTGATACAACGAGTAACATAATTTATTTCTTCACTATCTAAATTTTTCAATATTATAACAAAATTCGAAAAAATATTTAAGCCGGAATTGACTTTATTCTAATATATCAATTTACTGGTTTTATATCTATTATTAAGCAATAAACTGGAAATATATAATTATTGTCAGGAACAATGAAAAATTCAATTTGTAGAAGAACACTCGATGATATAATTAGATTCACTTCATCGGTAGGCGAAAAATCTACATTTACCGGAAATCTATTAACAGCAGATAATGTCGTTGTTCGTGGAACTGTTATCGGGAATAGTGAAATTGAAGGAATCATTGTTATAAAATCAAAAGGAAAATGGCTAGGAAATATTTCAGCTTATTCTGTTGTCATTAATGGTCAGGTTGAAGGTAATATTACGGCTATTCATAAAATTGAACTTCAAAAAAATGCCAGGATTATTGGTAATTTAAGTGGACCGAAGATTGCTATTGAGCGTGGAGCCAGTCACGAAGGACATATACATATGGCTGATAAAACGAATATTACAACTTTTGATGAAAAACGAAATTAATATGTAATTTATTTTTCGTGTAGTGCATTCGATGTTATTCCTATAAACGATAATATGTCTGTTATAGCGCGAACTGCTCACTCTACAGTATATGATCCTATTTAATTTGTGAATAATTTAGCTACAATCTATATATATCAATAGTTTAAGTAACTTTAGTGATAATCTACTTGAATAACAGCTCTTAATTGTCTAATATTAGAACAATCTATAAACCTTAATTAATATGAGGAACGATCTAATGGATGATGAACTACCAACATATGAAGTTGAAGAAATTAGTTTAGAAGAGGCCGTTGAGATTCTGGCACAAGCAGCAATTGAAGATTAATCATAACAATTGGAAGGCTAGCTCTTAATTTTAAGATTACACAAAATTAAGAGTTAGTCATTTCTAATGCAAATTCATTAATTTCTATTCAGTACATTTATTAATATACTAATAGTAAGTCTTCCTGTTAGTGGTTATTTAAATACCCATTGTCCACTACTACAGACATAGGGACCAATAAAGGCACCTTCTGGATAATTCTGTCCATTATAAAAACAGGAAGCATATACAAAACTTGAAGAAAATAATAAAATTAATACTAATGTAATTTTTTTAAGCACGTTGTATCTCCATTTAAATTGCAAATTTATAACCCGGCAATGCCACTACAACCTCTACATTACCTGAATCATTAACAGCATCCCAACCGAGATTAACTGCATCTTCATTATTCAATGTAATGTGTTGTTTTCCCGATGTACACGGTTCCAGGCTCCCAGAAAATACTTGCACCAATTTTCCGGTGATATGGTCTCTGATTAACAGGAATCTATTGGCGTAATGTGCATTATGACATACCGATGCATACCCCCTTTTAACATTTGAGACATTCGTAATAGCTTCCATATTCAGGACCTTACTCGTAGAAAAATATTTAAAATCAATTATTGGTGAAGTTACAGTTAAAACTGCAAGAAATACATTCACATACAAATACTGTTTTATAGATTTTAAAATTGCATTACTTGGGGATTTTTTTAACTGCTCTTTCGCAAGTAACTTATATGAAAATGCAGCTAATAAAAATACTAAACCCGGTAATCCCAACTTTAATATCTCAATAATATTGTCCACTTTAGTCCCCTTCCCATTTAGTTAAATTCAACTTTAAAAGCATAAACGTACAATTACTTTAGCAGTGATTACTGTAAATAAATTGTGAATAATTCACACTCTTGAATTGTATTCTTACACTTTCAAATATAGGTGACATATTTACAATTAAACGCATAATCTTTTTTATTTTATAAAAACGAATAACATTAGTAATATTAGGAGAACCATAATGCCAGGTGCATTTGCTCATATGATAGCAGCTGAAAAAACGCGTCAACTAGCTGAAGGAAATGAAAGTCATACAATTGTTCGAAATACACTAAAATTCCCACAATGGTTACAAGCAGGTGCTGTCGGTCCTGATTTTCCCTATCTCCATCACATTAGTAGCCAGGATGAATCGGACAGTTGGGCCGACTTAATGCACTATGATAAAACTGGTGATGTGGTGCGTATCGGAGCACAATGGTTAGCGGATTATAGTGATGATCGAAATAATGCTGAATTTGGTCGAGCCGTATCCTGGTTAGCCGGTTATCTGTCCCATGTTGTCTTAGATGCTTCTATTCACCCAGTTGTTAGAGCTATTGTTGGTGAATATGAACAAAATGTGAAACAGCACCGAATATGTGAAATGTACATGGATTCATATATTTTTTATGAAACTTACGGATATGAATTAGTAAATGATGAATGGATCGATTTTCTTCGTCATGTCACTGACAGCAGTGGAACTGGATTGGATCGTTCAATAAAGCTGATTTGGGATTTTATGCTTCATAAAACTTACCCAAATGAATATAAAAAAAATAAACCCAATTTTGATGCATGGCATAAAGGTTATATTAATGCCCTAGATCTGGTGGATAATAAATTAATCATTTTTCGGCATCTCGCATCGAAGAATGGATTTATCTACACTAATTCAGATGAAATACCAGATAGTGATATGAACCTATATATTAGACAAGCTAAAACGCCAAAAAATAATCGCTTTCAAATGTCAACAATGCATTATAATGAAATTTTTAGTTTTGCTGTTGATAACGTAGTACGATATTGGAAAATGTTAAATGACGCAATCGATGGAACAGTTAGTACTGATTTACCTGAATTGCCAAATTGGAATTTAGACAAAGGAACAATAGATTTAGCAGGAGAAGGTGATGCAACACTTTGGGCTTAATATACTTATAGTCATATTAACTGTCACACTTTATTCATGTGCAACTAATCATTATAGTGATGAAGATATGGCTCGAGTCTCAACAGTAGTACGAACATGTATGTCTATAGCAAAAGGAAAATACTACGATTCAGATATTCCCGAACAAATAAATGAAAAAGAATTAATTAAAATTATAGAAACTGAAAATAGTACACACTTTAAAGAACTGGATAGATTCGAAGGCCCATTAGAAAT
>CAYOHQ010000262.1:0-4961 GCA_964403805.1 uncultured Thioalkalispiraceae bacterium
AATGATAAGTTACCACAAATACATGATTATATAAATATTCGCACAATGGTTTTTATAAAAGACTTTGTTAAAGTTATTATTTTAGCTTCAGAAAAACCGGAAGATAATGGTGAAATATTTATTGTAACGGATGGTGAAAAATACTCTTCACAAAACATTTATAATGAAATACGTTTGGCATATGGTAAAAGTATACCCAATTGGTTTTTTCCTAAACTTATTTTTATTGTACTTGCTAAGATTGGAGATATTTTTGGAAAATTCATTAACTTCCCATTTGATAGTAATAGATATCAAAAATTGTTAGGTGATGATTGTTATTGCTCAAATAAAATCAGAAAAAAGCTTGGATTTAAATCAGAAATGATATTTAGAGATGCTTTACCATCTATGATTATAGTTCTTAAAAAAAGAGTTAAATGCAATTAATTATATTTTTAAGTGCTTCATTAATTGTTACTTATTTTCTGACTAAAGTAGCCCTTAATTATGCTATTAAAGCTGGATTATTCGATCTACCCAATAATAGAACATCACATGTAATCAAAACAGCAAGAGGTGGAGGAATATCAATCGTTATTACCTTTTTAGTGATATTAGTATTTTTATCGATCTTAACAAAGAATAATCACAATTCATTAACACTAAGTTTATTATCGGGTGGATTAATTGTTAGTATTCTTGGGTTCTGGGATGATCATCGGGATATTTCTGCAAAATGGCGATTTATTATTCACTTCATAGCTGCTTTTATATCTTTACAAATTCTAGTTGAACTACCAAATGCTTATATTTTCTCTGTAACTATCAGTTTTACTTTTTTATTGTATTTCTTATATTCTATGACCCTTGTTTGGTTGTTAAACTTATACAACTTTATGGATGGAATAGATGGTATTGCAAGTATAGAAGCTATTACAGTATTGGTTAGTGCTGCATTAATCTTTTATATTCAAGGAAATTCAAACACTCCTCAATTGTTACTAATTTTATCTTCTTGTGTAATTGGATTCCTTTTCTGGAACTGGCCCCCTGCAAAAATATTTATGGGCGATGCTTGCAGTGGTTTTTTAGGCTTTACAATAGGTTTAATGGCTATTTCTACATCAAATAGTGAAGAAATTAATTTATGGAGTTGGTTAATCTTGCTTTCAGTTTTTGTGGTCGATGCAACATATACATTAATTCGTCGAATAATAAGAGGTGATAAATGGTATGAAGCTCATAGAAGTCATGCATACCAGATTTTAGCTAGATATTATAATTCCCACAAAAAAGTCACACTTGGTGTATTAGCCATTAATATTTTTTGGTTGTTTCCATTCGCCTATTTAGCTGCAATATTTGAATATTGGGCTCCTGCATTTACTTTGATTGCAATCAGCCCATTAGTTTTTATTGACTATAAAGTGGGTGCAGGGACAAGGAATGATTAATTAAATAATGATTAAACACCACGGTGCAGTAAATGGAGTTACTGGTTCATGTCATGAGCTGATATGTGATGGTAATAGTTCAGTTTTAATTGATTGTGGATTATTCCAAGGTGCTGAAACATCGGGTAAAGGAGCAGGCTTTGAGCAATTAGACATTGAGTTTCCCATTGATAATATACAAGCACTAATTGTTACTCATGTTCATATTGACCATGTAGGCCGGATTCCGTATTTATTAGCTGCTGGATTTAAAGGGCCAATATACTGTAGTCAACCATCTGCTGTGTTATTACCTGTGGTATTAGAAGATGCACTTAAAATTGGTTTTACTCGAAATAAAAGATTAATCAATCATTTTTTAAAACAAATTCATAAACAATTACGTCCTCTACCTTATAAGAAATGGTTTTCTGTTTTTGAGGATAAAGAAACCAAGCTTAAAGTAAAACTCTCACCGGCAGGTCATATTCTCGGATCTGCCTATGTTGAATTACTACTGGAACAAAAAACTCATAAAAAGCGCTATCTCTTTTCTGGTGATTTAGGTGCTCCCCATACACCATTATTATCATCACCCAAACCACCATACCAAACAGATACACTGGTTATTGAAAGCACCTATGGTGATAAAAATCATGAAGGACGTATTGATCGTCAAAAACAGCTTAAGCAGGTTATTGAGTCTGCATTAAAAGACCGGGGAATGGTATTGATTCCGGCATTTAGTATTGGCCGAACCCAGGAATTATTATATGAAATAGAGCAAATTATTCATGAGAATCGAAATAACAAAGTCACTAATAATCTAAATTGGGATGATCTTGAGATTGTCATCGACTCACCATTAGCAGCAAAATTTACAGCAAGTTATCGAAAATTACGCCCTTTTTGGGATAAAGAAGCAAAGTCAAAAGTCATATCCGGGCGTCATCCATTGGCATTTGAGCAAATGACCACGATTGATGATCATGAAACACATCTACAAGCGATAAAATACCTTGCCAAGACCGGTAGACCAACTATTGTGTTAGCTGCAAGTGGCATGTGTACGGGTGGCAGGGTTGTTAATTACCTTAAAGCGCTAATATCGGATGCCAAACACGATATCTTGTTTGTCGGATATCAAGCTAAAGGCACTGCCGGGCGAGATATACAAAAATACGGGCCGAAAGGGAATGGCTATGTTGAGCTTGAGGGTAAACGATATGATATCAATGCTGGTGTACATACCATCTCAGGATATTCAGCTCATGCCGATCAACACGATTTAATTAATTTTGTGAAGCGAATGCGTTTAAAGCCGAAAGATATTCGAATTGTACACGGTGATGAAGATGCAAAAAAGCAACTTAAAGCAAAATTTGAATCTTTGTTTCTGCAAACTAAGGTTATAATACCCTAAACAAAAGAGGTATGAATTAATGAAAAGTGCAATTATCACGGGTATTACGGGCCAGGACGGTGCTTATTTAGCTGAGCTTTTACTTGAAAAAGGCTATCAGGTTTACGGAACATACCGTCGAACATCCTCAACTAATTTCTGGCGAATTGAAGAATTAGGGCTGCGTGATAACTCAAATTTACATTTGGTCGAATACGATTTGACTGATATTGGTTCAAGTATTCGATTACTTGAGTTGGCTCAGCCTGATGAAATTTACAATTTAGCCGCACAAAGTTTTGTTGCTGTGTCATTTGATCAGCCCATTACAACGGCTCAAATCACGGGATTAGGTGCTGTAAATCTTTTAGAAGCAATTCGAATTGTAAATACTAAAATTCGATTTTATCAAGCCTCAACCTCTGAAATGTTTGGTAATGTTCAAGAGGTACCCCAAAGTGAAACCACACCATTGTATCCAAGAAGTCCCTATGGTGTTGCAAAAGTCTATGCATATTGGATGACCATTAATTATCGGGAAAGTTACGATATTTTTGGTGCCAGTGGTATTTTGTTTAATCATGAATCACCTCTACGGGGACTGGAATTTGTTACACGTAAAATTACTGATGGTCTGGTCAGAGTAAAGATGGGAAAACAAACTCATATCGAACTCGGTAATATGGATGCAGAACGTGACTGGGGTTATGCCAAAGATTATGTCGATGGTATGTGGCGCATGCTTCAAACTGAAAAACCGGATGCTTATGTTCTGGCAACCGGTCGAACAGAAAAGGTTCGTGATTTTGTCAGTATGACGTGTAAAGCACTGGAGATTAACATTGAATGGCAGGGCAGTGGAGTTGATGAAGTTGGTATAAATACAGAAACAGGTTCAACCATAGTTAAAATAAACCCTCAATTTTATCGCCCTGCTGAAGTTGAACAGTTAATTGGTAACCCTGAAAAAGCAAAAAAAGAATTAGGTTGGCAAGCAACTACTAATTTAGAAGCACTTTGTGCAATGATGGTTAAAAGTGATTTAGTGAGAGTTGAAAAAGGAATTTCATTTTAGCTCATGCGCATATTAGTGACGGGGCTGGATGGCTTTACAGGTTGTTACATTAAAACCGAGCTAGAGTCTCATGGTCATGATGTCATAGCGTTTAAAAGTGATTTAACTGATCCAGTCAATGTAGATGCAGAAATAGCTAAAATATTGCCTGAAGCTGTTGTGCATCTTGCAGGAATTGCATTTGTCGGCCACGGATCAGCTAATGCATTTTATGAAGTTAATACAATCGGTACCCGTAATTTATTGGCTTCAATTGCTAAACATGCAGCTGGTATCAAAAGTATTTTATTAGTCAGCAGTGCCAATGTGTATGGTAATCGGTCAGAAGGAATATTGGATGAAACCATGACACCTGAACCTGCCAATGATTACGCTGTGAGTAAATTTGCGATGGAGCAAATGGCACACTTGTGGTTTGATCAGTTACCGATCACTATTGTCCGGCCATTTAACTACACTGGAGTCGGTCAGGAAGACAAGTATTTAATCCCCAAGATAGTTTCTCATTTTAAAAACAAGAACGATATTATCGAACTCGGTAATCTTGAAGTCTGGCGTGAATTTGGTGATGTTAGATCTGTGGTTGATATTTATCGACAGCTGATTGAAATTAGTCCTGCGGGTAAAACTTTAAACATCTGCACTGGGCAAAGCTATTCACTAAAAGAGATTGTGCATTTGTGTGAGAAAATTACAGGGCATAGCATTGAAATTAAAGTGAATCCTGAGTTTGTACGACAAAATGAGATTCGTGAATTAAAGGGAGATAGCAGACTATTGGACAGTATTATTTCTGATAAAAAATCATATAGTCTACATGATACTCTCAGTTGGATGTTATCCAAATAAATACAGATAATAAAATAATTAAATATCAATAAGTTATAGAGTAATATTAAAGCTAATTATGGCTATTTTTTTGTTTATTTTTAGCTTCAATATAATAAGAATATCTTCTCATAAAGGCTTGTAACTGCCTAATACTTCTAGTATTGTTCCGCTCTCAGTAGTAGCCGCGTAGCTCAGTTGGTTAGAGCACCACCTTGACATGGTGGGGGTCGGTGGTTCG